>NZ_JBIBKS010000028.1:0-89081 GCF_042959345.1 Streptomyces sp. NPDC007905
GTGGGGTGCCTGCTGCCGTCGGCCCCTTGCCGCGGGGGGGGGGGCGCGCGCGGCCCCCCCCCCCCCCCCCCCGGCGGGGGGGGGGGGGGGGGCCGGCCCCCCCCCCCCCCCCCCCCCCCCCCCCCCCCCCCCCGCCAGTCCGCCGTCAGCTCCCGCGCGGCCCACGAACGGCGTGTGCAGTTCCCGCGCCGCCCGCGGCACCGACTCCGCGCGGCGGCGCTGGAGTCTTCGGCAGACCGCGGGTTTCACGACCCGAGAGCCGCTGGACAGGAGGCGTCCGTCACCGACGGTCTGCCCTGGCGTGTCCGTGATTCCCCGCCCGGGCCCGTCGGCGTGTCCGTGATGCGCTCGCACGTTCACGCACGGCTCTCGTCCCCACGTCGGCCGGCCGCGCCGCCGCCGTCCCCGTCGGCGCTCGGAGCCGGCCCCGAAGCAGCTTCCGGTTCAGGTGCCGCTCGTGTCCGCCGAGCGGGCCCGCGCCCCGGTCAGGGCCTGCAGGTGTGCCCGGCGGGTATGCGCCGTCTGGCCCTGCACCAGCAGGAACAGGCCTTCGCGAGCGAGGCGTTGGGCGCGGCTGGTCAGGGACATCGCGCGGCCTCCGCCGGCCACCACCGCCGCAGTGGTGGCGGCGCCGAGCACCTCGTACGCCTCCGCCCGCACGGCCAGCCGTTCCTCGGTCCGCTCGTGCGGCACCGGGTGGTCGGCCAGGGCGTAGGCCCGGCGGCGGACGTCGGCGAGGCGGGCGCGCAGGGGGCCGGAGAACTCCTCGTCCAGCAGGGACAGCGCCGCCTGTGCGACGCCGAACACCGCCGGGTTGGCGTTGAGCGTCCTGGCCCGGTCGCGGGGGGCCCACTGCTCGTACGGGATCCGCAGGGCCACCGCCTCCTCGGGCACCCGCAGGCCGTCCAGCTCCAGCGACACCGTACGAGCGGCGGTGAGCGCCGCGAGGCGCATCGGCGCCGAGGCCCGCAGACCCGGCTGCTCGCGTGCCTCGACGAAGGCGAACAGGGCCTCGCCCGCCTCGCTCCAGCCGGCGAGTAGCAGCACGTCGTTCAGGCCCCATCCGGTGTACCAGGGGACGGTCCCGTCGAACCGCCAGCCGTCGGCCGCCCGCCGGACCCGCACCGGGACGCGGGGATGGGCCCGCAGGTGCGCATATGCCACCCCGGACAGCAGCTCGCCCCGCGACATGGGCCCCAACAGACGTTCGCGCACCGGCAGTTCACTCTGCGCCAGGGTCTGCACCGGTGCGTGGTGCTGCGTCTGCACGAACCAGGTCGAGCAGCACGCCCCGGCCAGGATCTCCGCGGTCTCCCGCAGCACGGCCGACGGCGCCCCCGAGCCGCCGTACGCGACCGGCGCGACCACCCCGAGCAGCCCCGACCGCTTCACCGCCTCGATGTGACTCGCGGGCACGCCTTCCCGGTCCACCCGCTCGGCCTCGGGGAGGAGCAGATCGGCGGCAAGGCGACGGGCGGCGGCCATGAGCGGATGTCCGGTGTCGGTCATACGGCAGATTCTCCCGAAGATGCCGCCGGATGTTTCTTCCGCATCCACACGTCGCGCTGTCGATGCGGGCTCCCGCCGTTCGTGTAGGAGGTGACAGACACCCCCGAGACCGGGAAGACGCCCGGCAGGACGCCAAGGAGGACGTCATGAAGCACTACCTGCTCAGCGTGGTCCAGCCCGCCGGAGGGCAGCCGCCCGCCCCCGACGCACTCGCCGGGATCATGCGGGACGTCGAGGCCTTCAACGACGAACTGCGCGCGGCCGGGGCCTGGGTCTTCGCCGGCGGACTGCACGGCCCGGAGACCGCCACCATGCTCCGCCCCCAGGACGGCGACGTCCTCATCACCGACGGCCCCTACGCCGAGGGCAAGGAGTACCTGGGCGGACTGTGCCTGATCCGGGCCGCCGACCTGGACCAGGCCCTGGAATGGGGGCGAAAGGCCGCCCTGGCGACCACGCTGCCGATCGAGGTGCGGCCGTTCGTGGACCAGCACTGATGGCCGAAGCGCCCGGCATCGAGGCCGCCTTCCGCGCCGAGTACGGACGCGCGGTCTCCGTCCTCGTCCGCTTCCTCGGCGACATCGGCCTCGCCGAGGAAGCGGTGCAGGACGCCTTCGCGACCGCCGTGCGCACCTGGCCGGAGACCGGCGTGCCGCCGAGCCCGGCCGGCTGGATCATCACCACCGCCCGCAACCGGGCCGTCGACCGGTTGCGCCGCGAGTCCTCGCGGGACGCCCGGCACGCCGAGGCCGTCCGGCTGTACGCGCCCGACGCACCGCCCGAGGAGGGCCCCGTGCGCGACGACCGGCTCCGTCTGATCTTCACCTGCTGCCACCCCGCGCTCGCCCCGCAGTCCCGGGTCGCCCTCACCCTGCGCCTGCTCGGCGGCCTGAGCACCGCCCAGATCGCCCGTGCCTTCCTGGTCCCCGAGCCGACCCTCGCCCAGCGCCTGGTGCGGGCCAAGGCGAAGATCCGGGATGCGGGCATCCCGTACCGCGTGCCGCGCGACGCCGACCTGCCCGAGCGGCTCGACGGCGTCCTCGCCGTCGTCTACCTGATCTTCAACGAGGGCTACACCGGCGATCCCGCCCTGTGCGCGGAAGCCGTACGGCTGGGCCGGCTGCTGGCCGGGCTGATGCCGGACGAACCCGAGATCACCGGGCTGCTGGCACTCATGCTGCTGATCGAGGCGCGCCGCCCGGCCCGGCGGGACGCGGACGGCGTCCTGGTGCCGCTGCCCGAGCAGCACCGCGACCTGTGGAAGCGCGAGCTGATCACCGAGGGCCAGGACCTGGTCCGCCGCTGCCTGCGCCGCGGCCGGCCGGGGCCGTACCAGATCCAGGCCGCCGTCAACGCCGTGCACAGCGACGCGCAGACCGCCGCCGCCACCGACTGGGGGCAGATCCTGCGCCTGTACGACCAGCTGATGGCCGTGGCCCCCTCGCCGGTCGTCGCGCTGAACCGGGCGGTCGCGGTGGCCGAGGTCGAGGGCCCGGCCAAGGCCCTGGACCTGGTCGACTGCCTCACCCTCGGGCGCTACCACGTCCTGCACGCCGTCCGCGCCGATCTGCTGCGCCGTCTGGACCGGCCCGCCGAGGCGGCGAAGGAGTACCAGGCGGCGATCGAGCTGGCCGGGAGCGAGGCGGAGCGGGCGTATCTGCGGCGCCGCCGCCGGGACCTCCACGACGGGGCCACGTGACCCTTGTCACCGCCGACGGGCATCGGAATTTACTTGGGTACCTGAAAGGTTGGCATCTACACCTGACCCTGTCGAGACCTAGGCTCGGACCGACCGGCCCGTGCACCATCAGCGAGGTACCCGTGACCCACTCCACCCCCGAGCAGCCCGCCGACCTCGTGGCCCGGCTGCGCGCCACCTTCCGCACCGGCCGCACCAAGCCCGTCGAGTGGCGCACCGGCCAGCTCCTGCGCCTGCGCGCGATGCTCACGGAGAACGGCGCCGACCTCGCCGCCGCCCTCCACTCGGACCTCGGCAAGAGCGCCACCGAGGCCTATCGCACCGAGATCGACTTCACCATCCGCGAGATCGACCACACCCTGGAGCACCTGGACGAGTGGCTGCGCCCGGAGCCCGCACCCGTCCCGGCGCACCTCGGCGGTGACGCGACGGCCTGGACGCAGTACGACCCGCTCGGCGTCGTCCTCGTCATCGCCCCCTGGAACTATCCGGCCCAGCTCCTGCTCGCCCCCATGGTCGGCGCGCTGGCCTCCGGCAACGCCGTCGTGGCCAAGCCGAGCGAACTGGCCCCGGCCACCTCGGCCGCACTGGCCAAGCTGCTCCCGGCCCACCTGGACACCGACGCGGTCGCCGTGGTCGAGGGCGGCGTCCCGGAGACCACGGCCCTGCTGGCCGAGCGCTTCGACCACATCTTCTACACCGGCAACGGCACCGTCGGCCGTATCGTGATGCGTGCCGCGGCCGAGCACCTCACGCCGGTCACCCTGGAACTGGGCGGCAAGTCCCCGGTGTTCGTCGACCGCGGCACCGACGTCGAGGTGGTCGCCGACCGGCTCGCACGCGGCAAGTTCCTCAACGCGGGCCAGACTTGCGTCGCCCCCGACTACGTCCTCACCGACCCCGAGACCGCCGCCGCCCTGGAGAGCGCGCTCGTCGCAGTCGTCGAAACCCTCTACGGCACCGACCCTGCCGCCTCGCCCGAGTACGGCCGGATCATCAACGAGCGCCATTTCGACCGGCTTTCCGGTCTCCTCGACTCGGGCCGTGTGGTGGTCGGCGGCGGCAGCGACCGTACCCAGAGGTACATCGCGCCGACCGTGCTCGTGGACGTCGACCCGACGTCGCCCGTCATGCGGGAGGAGATCTTCGGCCCGATCCTGCCGATCGTCACCGTGCCCGGCCTGGACGCGGCGATCGACTTCATCAACGACCGCGACAAGCCGCTCGCCCTGTACGTCTTCACCGAGTCCGAGGAGACGCGCGGCCGCGTCGTTGCCGAAACCTCCTCCGGTGGCCTCGGCCTCGGTCTGCCCCTCGCCCACCTCACGGTCTCCGACCTGCCCTTCGGCGGGGTGGGGGAGAGCGGTATGGGCAGCTACCACGGGCGCTACTCGATGGAGACGTTCAGCCACCGCAAGGCGGTCCTGGCGAAGCCGCTCGGCTGAACTCCCCTTCCCCGCAAGGGATGTGCCAGACTCCGCCGATGACCGCTGAAACGATCACTGCGGACGCGTCCGGCACGTTCAACCTCGGCGACCTGCCCGTCCACCGCATCGGCTTCGGTGCCATGCGGCTGACGGGCAGCGCCGCCTTCCATCTCGGCACCCCGAGTGACCGGGAACGGTCTCTCGCCGTGCTGCGCAGAGCCGTCGAGCTCGGTGTGAACCACATCGACACAGCGGCCTTCTACTTCTCGTCGCTGCGGTCCGCGAACGAACTCATCAACACCGCCCTGTCCCCGTACCCTGGGGACCTGGTCGTCGTCACCAAGGTCGGCCCCTACCGTGACCACCACGGACAGTGGGGCCCCTCGGCCCGGCCCGACCAGCTGCGCGGGCATGTCGAGGAGAACCTGCGCCAGCTCGGGCGGGACCACCTGGACGTCGTCAACTTCCGCCGCCAGGGCCAGGATTCGATAGCCGAGCACTTCGGCGCCCTCGCCGAACTGCGTGCGGCGGGGCTCATCCGGCACCTCGGCGTCTCCGGTGTCGAACCGCGTCACCTCGCCGAGGCGCTGGAGATCGCGCCGGTGGTGTGCGTCCAGAACCGTTACGCGGTGGACCGCCCCGACCCCGTCGACGACGAGGTCCTGCGCCTGTGCGGCGAGCAAGGCATCGCCTTCGTCCCCTTCTACGCCGTCGCCGGCGCGGCCGGACAGCACGGCGCGACGACCGCCCACGACGAGGCGGTGCTCTCGGTCGCCCGGGCCCACGGCGTGAGCCCTGCCCAGATCCGTATCGCCTGGACCCTGCACCAGGGCCCGCACGTCCTCGCCATTCCCGGCACCGGCAACCCCGACCACCTCGTCCAGAACGTCGCCGCGGGGTCGCTGCGGCTCAACGACGAGGAGCTGGCGCGGCTCGGCAAGGAGCGCGCGCAGGCAGGCTGACGGCGGTCGCTGGTGTCAGCCCGCGCCGGTGGGGAGGGAGAGGCCGGCGTAGATCTGGTCGAGGACGGTGGGCAGCAGGGCCTGGGCCGTGGTCCGGCCCTCCGGCGACAGGGTGAGGTTCGTCCAGATCACGAGCGTGACGTCGTGCTCCGGGTCGTAGCCGATGAAGGAGTTGAAGCCCGGCATCTCACCGCCGTGGTAGTACATCGAGGCGTTCGGACCGAAGCGCTGCTGGGCGATGCCGTACCCGTATTTCTGCCCGTCGGGCGCGGCCGGGTCCTCGGCCCGCGGGCTGTGCAGCCACTGCTGCTGGAACGCGGGGCCGAGGACTCTGCCCGTCACCAGGGCTCTGATCCAGGTGGCCAGGTCGTCCGCGGTGGAGATGACGCCTCCGGCGGCGGTGGCGTAGGAGGGGTTCTGGTGGGTGTAGTCCGTCGGCCGGAGCTTTCCGGATCGGGCCGCCGCCGGCACATCGGCGGGGTAGGGCCGGTCGACCAGCGCGTAGGCCGATCCGCCGTACATGTAGCCGTGTGCACAGGGGGCGGGGAGGGACCGGTCCTCGGGGCCGGGCAACGAGGTCCCCACGAGGCCGAGCGGGGCGAACAGCCGGTCCCGGAACTGCTGGGCCAGGGGGCGGCCGCCGGCCTTTTCGGCGACGAGGCCCAGCAGCGCGTAGTTGGTGTTGCTGTACTCGTAGGACGTGCCGGGCGCGAAGTCCGGCCGGTGCCGGAAGGCGAGGGCCAGCATCTCCTGCGGTGTGCGGGCCCTGCCCGGGTCGGCGTCCAGGCTCGCGGCGAGTTCGGGCACGTCGGTGTAGTTGTGGAGTCCGCTGCGCATCGTCAGCAGTTCGGCGAGGGTGATGTGTGCGCCGCCCGGCACTCCGGGAACGTACGCGGACACCGGGTCGCTCAGCCGGAGCCTGCCGTCCTGGGCGAGGAGGAGGGTCAGCGCCGCGGTCATGGTCTTGGTGTTGGAGGCGATCCGGAAGTGGTCGGCCGTAGTGGGCGGTTCCGCCGTGCCCGACTCGGTCGTGCCGACGGTCGCCCGGAAGGTTCCCTGCGGAGTGCGCAGCAGGACCACGGCGCCGGGGACCATGAGCTTCTTCGCCGCACGCGCCACGGCGGACCGGAGCGCGGCCGGATCGATGGGCTTCAGCGCCGACGGAGTGGGGCCGGGGGCGCTCGCCGTCGCCGCAGGTGCGGCCGGCGCGTCGGCCAGGGCCGTGGAACTCGCCCCCGAGGGTGATGCGCAGCCCGCGACGAGCACGGCCGCGCACGCGGCGGGCACAGCCATGCGGCGGGCGTCAGCTCGGCGACTCCTCATGCCGACGTCACAGCCCTCGCGCTCGACGGTCCGGTACCGCGGCCGGGACGGAGCCGAAGTGATACGGCTGGAACAGGACCGAAGAGACCAAAAGGCAATAGGATGCATCATTTTATCAGCGCGACGGCCCCGCCCGTCGCGTGCGCCTCCGAGGGGCACCACCGCATCGTCGGGGGCGCCGGTGCCGGCATCGGCATTGTCGGAAGCGTCGGTGTCGACGGCCGGCGCGGCATTGTCGGCGGCCCCTTTCATAATGGTCGTACGGGCGCGCGGCTGCGGGACGGCACCCGGCTGACTACACTCATGTAGACGGTCTTCCGCACGGTGGACGAAGACGGGGTGAGGAACGTTCCATGACCGACGCCAAGGACGAACGTCGGCCGGCCGGCGAGCTCGAAGCGAGTGTCATGGCCGCCCTCTGGGCCGCCGGCGCGCCCCAGACGCCCGGCCAGGTGCAGCTGAGCCTCGGCGCGGACCTCGCCCGTACGACGGTGACGACGATCCTCACCCGCCTGCACGACAAGGGCATGGTCGAGCGGCACCGTCAGGGCCGCGGTTACGCCTACGTCCCGCTCCAGGACGCGCAGGGCCTCACCGCCCGCCGGATGCACAGCGAGCTGGACCGGGACAGCGACCGCGAGACCGTCCTCGCCCGCTTCGTCGCCCAGCTCAGCCCGGACGACGAACGCATCCTGCGCGACCTGCTCGAATCCGACGACTGATGACCGTACTGCTCCTGCTGCCCCTGCTGCTGCCGTTCGCCCTGTCGGCACTGGCCCGGCGGGCCCTGGACCGGCTCGCCCCCGTCGCCGCGCTGTGGGCGGTCACCGCGTGCGCGGTCGTCCTCGCGGGTTGCTCGCTCACCGCACTCGGCGCCTTCGTTCTGACCGGCCTGCTCAAGGTGCCGCTGTTCGCCGCCCTCGGCGAACTCGTCCACCCGCTGCGCACCGCCTCGGACCTCGTCGTCCTCCCTGCCGCCGCGACCTCCGTCGGCGTCCTCGCCGTGTGCGGCTGGACGTTCGTCCGCTCGGTGCTGCGCCAGACCCGCGCCTTCCGTGCCGCCCGCACGGAGGCCGGGCGCGGGCCCGCCGCGGGCGACCTGTGTGTCGTCGACTCGCCCCGTCCGGACGCCTACGCGCTGCCCGGGCGCCCGCACCGCATCGTCGTCACCACCGCCATGCTGCGCAGCCTCGACGGTCCCGAGCGCGAGGCGCTGTTCGCGCACGAGCGGGCGCACAACGAGGGCGGCCACCACTACTTCCTCGCCGCCGCCGAACTCGCGGCGCACTGCCATCCCGCCCTGCGCCCGGTCCGCGAGACCATCCGGCTCGCCGCCGAGCGCGCCGCCGACGAGGCCGCCGCGGTCTCGGTCGGCGACCGGCGGCTGACCGCCCGCGCCATCGCCCGCGCCGCCCTCGCCGGTCAGGCCGCCCGCTCCGAGCGCCCCGACTTCGCCGCCGCCGCGACCACGGGCCCGGTCCCGCAGCGCGTCCAGGCCCTGCTGGCCGCCCCCCGGACCCCGGGCCGGACCGGCCGCCGCATCGCCGCCCTCCTCCTCGCCTGCACCGCCGTCTCCTGCGTCGCATCGGTCACGGGGATGGCCGACTTCCACCACCGGGTGGAGGTCGCCCAGGGCGAGCGGCCCTGACCTCCTGCCTGGACGAACACCCGTCGCGGAGGTGACTGGCGCCGTCGACGTTTTACGTATAACCTCCCGGCTGACCACCCCCACCGGAAGGCCCCGATGCGACGCGTTGCCCTGGTCACCCTCGTCGTGGACGACTACGACGAGGCCATCCGCTTCTACACCGAGGCCCTCGGATTCCGGCTGGCCGAGGACGAGTCCCGGCCGGACGGCTCCCGCTGGGTGGTGGTCGAACCGGGTACGGCCGGCCCCGGCACCGGTCTGCTGCTCGCCCGCGCCAAGGGTGAGGAGCAGCGTGCCCGGATCGGGGACCAGACCGGCGGGCGGGTCGGCTTCTTCCTGCACACCGACGCCTTCGCCCGCGACCACGCCCGTATGACCGCCGCCGGAGTGACCTTCCTGGAGGATCCGCGCCACGAGCCGTACGGCACGGTCGCCGTCTTCCAGGACCTGTACGGCAACCGCTGGGACCTGCTCCAGCCCGCCGGCCACTGACCCACCACCGCACCACCTGCCGAGGAAACACACGCCCATGACCGCGCCCCGCATCGACACCGAGACCCTCCGCCGGCTTCCCAAGGCCGTGCTGCACGACCACCTCGACGGCGGCCTGCGCCCCGCGACCGTCGTGGAGCTCGCGGCCGCGGTCGGCCACACCCTGCCCACCACCGACCCCGACGAGCTGGCCGCCTGGTACTTCGAGGCCGCCAACTCCGGCGACCTGGTCCGCTACATAGCCACCTTCGAGCACACCCTCGCCGTGATGCAGAACCGCGAGGGCCTGCTGCGCACCGCCGAGGAGTACGTGCTCGACCTCGCCGCCGACGGAGTCGTCTACGCCGAGGTGCGCTATGCCCCCGAACTGATGCTCAAGGGCGGGCTGACACTCAACGAGGTCGTGGAGACCGTCCAGGAGGGCCTCGCCGCCGGTATGGTCAAGGCGGCCGCCGCCGGTACGCCCGTCCGCGTCGGCACCCTGCTCTGCGGCATGCGGATGTTCGACCGCGTCGGCGAGGCCGCAGAACTGGCCGTCGCCTACCGTGACGCCGGTGTCGTCGGCTTCGACATCGCCGGCGCCGAGGACGGCTTCCCGCCCGCCGACCACCTGGCCGCCTTCGAGCACCTGCGCCGCGAGAACGTGCCCTTCACCATCCACGCCGGCGAGGCGCACGGCCTGCCCAGCATCCACCAGGCCCTGCAGGTGTGCGGCGCCCAGCGCATCGGCCACGGCGTGCGCATCACCGAGGACATCCCCGACCTCGCGGCCGGCAAGCTCGGCCGCCTGGCCGGCTGGGTGCGCGACCGCCGCATCGCCCTGGAGATGTGCCCGACCTCCAACCTTCAGACCGGCTGTGCCACCTCGATCGCCGAGCACCCGATCACCGCGCTGAAGGACCTGGGCTTCCGGGTCACCCTCAACACGGACAACCGTCTGGTTTCCGGTACGACGATGACCCGGGAGATGTCCCTGCTCGTCGAGGAGGCCGGCTGGGGCCTGGAGGACCTGCGCACGGTCACGGTGAACGCCGTCAAGAGCGCGTTCCTCCCGTTCGACGAGCGCAACGCCCTCATCGAGGACGTGGTCCTGCCGGGTTACGCGGCCGCGCTCTGAAGCAGCCCCCGCAGGTAGGCGGCCTGTCCGATGTGCTGAAGATCGTCGGACAGGACGCTCACCAGGCGCACGCCCAGCGTGACCGGGGGATCCCAGCGCTCGTCCACGATCCGTTCGAGATCCTTGGCGGCGAGGGCGCGCAGGGCGCCGAGCGTCTGTTCGTGCACGGCGTCGTAGTACCCGATGAGCAGGTCGGCCGACTCGACCCGCACCTTCGCGACCTTCGCGGGACTGTGCCCGTAACCGGTGTCGTGGCGGGGCAGGTCGAGGCCGAAGCGCTTCTCCCAGCCCTGTGACAGCCACACCTGGTCGAGGTCGAAGGCGTCGGCGACGTGGTCGTCCTGGACCCGGGTGAGGTGCCAGACGAGCCACGCGACGGAGTTGGCGTCGGGGGCCGGGCGGGAGTGCAGCTCGTCCGGTCCGAGGCCGTCGAGGGCGGCATGGACTTCTTCCTGGATGCGGCCGTAGCCGTCGATGAGGATGTCCTTCGCATGCATGCGTCCACCATCGCGCATCGCGCGTGGTCATGCGTCCGGAATCCAGCTCCCGTGGAAGCCGAGCGGCACCCGCTCGGACAGGTGTACCCGCGCCACCGGCCCGCCGGTGAAGTCCCGCGCCGCGAGGATCACCGGGCCGGCGCCTCCCGGTAGGGATCGTGGACGTACGAGAGCGCGTATCCGTCATCTTCCGCCGCCCTCCCGTCGCGCAGCCGCGCACCCCCTGCACCATGCCCTCGCCGAGCATCCAGTGGTGCGTGCGCGGATCCTCCGGGCCGAGGACGCTGGGGCCGTCGCGCGGGAAGCGGCCGTCAGCTCGCGTGGGATGCGGCCGGTGACCGGCAGGTCGAAGGCGGTCAGCTCCTCGGCCACCGGCCTGAACGCGTTCTCCAGGAAAGGATGGTGACGCTCGGTCGTCCGCTCGGCCGAACCGGCGCCGGCTCATGTCCGGGCGTTCCGGCGAGCGCGCCCGCCGCCGCGATGCCGGCGGCGCCCCGCAGCACCGTCCGCCGTGTGTGTTCCGTCATCTTCCGTACTCCCACCGCCGTCGACGTGCCCGACGGTCGCGAGTCTGCGGCGGCGGGCAGCCGGAATCAGCAGGCCTGCCCGTCCTGGGGTGGTGCCAGGCCCCCTGTCTCGAGGAGCGTGACCAGCGCGCGGGCCGCCGGGCTGGTGGCCCGCTCCGGCGGCAGCAGGGCCACCGTCTCGTACTCCGCCTCGCCGGCGCCCTTCAGCGGGAGCGCCGTGAGCGAGGGCCGCTTGTGCCGGAAATGACGGGGTACGACGGCGACGCCGAGGTTCTCGTCGACCAGGTCCAACAGGCTGTGCACGTCGTTGACCTCCAGGGCGACCGTGCGCCGGACGCCGGCCGCACTGAAGGCGGCGTCGGTGGTGCGGCGCGGCCCCCAGTCCGGGTGGAAGTCCACGAAGACCTCACCGGCCAGGTCGTCCGGTGCGAGTACCGCGCCGGCCGACGCGAGGCGGTGGCTGGGGTGGCACAGGACGGTCATCGGCTCGCTGGTCAGGGACACCGAGCGCAGCTGGTCGCTGTCCGCCTGGGTGCGGTAGGCGAATGCCAGGTCCAGCCGCCCGGCCGCGACCTCCTCGGCCAGCGCTCCCGAGCCCGCCTGCCGCAGTCGGATCTCCACGTCCGGATGCCGCCGCCGGAAGCCCGCCAGCAGCCGCGCCACATGCACCCCGGCGATGCACTGCTCGGTGCCCAGTGCCAGCGTGCCGCGCAGCACGCCCTGCACCGCGGCCACCGCCTCGTGCGCCGAGCGCACCTGCGCCAGGATCCGCTCGGCCTCGACCAGCAGCGCGCGCCCCGCCTCGGTGAGCGTGACCCGCCGGGTGGTGCGGACGAACAGCGGTGCCCGCAGCTCCCGTTCCAGCGCCCGGATGGACGCCGACAGGCCGGACTGGGACACCAGCAGGCGTTCGGCGGCCCGGGTGAAGTGCTGGTCCTCGGCGACCGCGACGAAGTGCTGGAGATGGCGCAGTTCCATGATTGAGAAGCCTAGTCGCACAATTCCATCGGATTCTCCTGTTGGACCGCTGTACGTGACCCAGGGAACAGTGGACCTGGTAGATCGTGTGCCAACCCCTCTGGAGTCGCGTTGTACACCGCACACCCCGACCGTTACGCCGACATGCCCTACCGGCGCACCGGACGCAGCGGCCTGAAGCTCCCCGCGCTGTCGCTCGGCCTGTGGCACAACTTCGGGCCCGACCGGCCCGCCGAGAC
This sequence comes from Streptomyces sp. NPDC007905, assembly GCF_042959345.1. Lineage (NCBI taxonomy): Bacteria > Bacillati > Actinomycetota > Actinomycetes > Kitasatosporales > Streptomycetaceae > Streptomyces > Streptomyces sp. NPDC007905. The sequence goes on from NZ_JBIBKS010000028.1 coordinate 12,419, forward strand.
CCAGCGCGCCATCCTGCGCCGTGCCTTCGACCTCGGCATCACCCACTTCGACCTCGCCAACAACTACGGTCCGCCGCCCGGCGCCGCCGAGTCCGCGCTCGGCGACGCCCTGAAGGCCGACTTCACGCCGTACCGCGACGAGCTGGTCATCTCCACCAAGGCGGGCTACCTCATGTGGCCCGGTCCGTACGGTGAATGGGGCTCGCGCAAGTACCTGCTGTCCTCGCTCGACCAGAGCCTCGCGCGGCTGGGCCTCGACCACGTCGACATCTTCTACTCGCACCGCCCCGACCCGGACACTCCCCTGGAGGAGACGATGGGCGCCCTGCACTCGGCGGTGCAGCAGGGCAAGGCGCTCTACGTCGGCGTCTCCAACTACTCGACGGAACAGACCCGCGAGGCCGCCCGCATCCTCGGCGAACTCGGCACCCCGCTCCTCATCCACCAGCCGCGCTACTCGATGCTCGACCGGCGCCCCGAGGACGAGGGCCTGCTGGACGCCCTGGACGAGCTGCGGGTCGGCTCCATCGTCTACTCCCCGCTGGAGCAGGGCCTGCTCACCGGCCGCTACCTCGACGGCATCCCCGAGGACTCCCGCGCGGCCGGCGACAGCCCCTTCCTGAACTCGGACGCGGTGACGGAGGACCTGGTCGGCCGATTGCGCGCCCTGGACCAGATCGCCACGTCCCGCGGCCAGACCCTGGCTCAGCTGGCCCTGGCCTGGGTGCTCCGGGGCGGCCGGGTGACCTCCGCCCTGGTCGGCGCGAGCAGCGCCAGGCAGATCGAGGACAGCGTCGGCGCGATCCGCAACCTGGACTTCGACGACGAGGAACTGGCGCGGATCGACGCGATCGTCAGGCCGTGAGCCGCTCGCCGACCTCCCAGAGGCGGGCCGCCGCCTCGGGGTCCACCGCGTAGGGCAGGACGCCCGGCAGCTCCGCTCGGGCGTACCACTCGGCCTCGCTCTGCGCGGTCACCTGCGGGCTGATGTCGCAGTTCTCAACAGTAGACGCCGCCCAGGCCGGCCAGCTGCGGGGCGGTGGCGCACCCCACGCTGGTGGCCGCTCCCTGCGGCACGGTCCTGAGCTGTGCCCAGCGACCCGGCGGAGGTCGCCGTCGATCCGCGCACCGGCATGGGTGAGCTCGGCGGGGGAGCGGAAGTGGTGTGCGTCTCCGGGCACATCGACCTCAGGGACGGCGGCGACCTGCTGCGCCGGGCCCTGCCCGAGCTGATCCACATGCGCGCCACCGCCGTCGAGGCCCCGGTGCTGGGCCGGCTCACCGCGGAGCTGATGGAGGAGATGGCCGGCGGCCGGCCGGGTTCGCACTCCTCCTCCGACCACCTGGCCCAGCTGATGTTCGCCCAGGTGCTGCGGGCCTGCCTCGGCGAGGCCGCGGGCCCGCTGCCCGGCTGACTGCGGGCGCCGGCGGACGAGAGGCCGGCTGCCGCCTGGCGGCTGATGCACGCCGACCCGGCCCACCCCTGGCAGCCGGAGGAACTGGCCCGGGCCGCCGCGATGTCCCGGACCACCTTCGCCGTGCGTTTCCGGGAGGCCGCCGGCGTGCCACCCCTCACCTGTCTGCAGAACTGGCGCATGAGCCTGGCCGCCCGTGCCCTCAGGCAGGACCCCATCCCGGTCGCGGCACTGGCACGTTCGGTCGGATACACCTCCGAGAGCGCCTTCAGCAACGCCTTCACACGTGCCGTCGGGGTCGCGTCCCGCCGCTACCGGGAGACGGCTGGGAGTTGAGCCGTTCCAGGAGGCGCACGGTCACCGCGTCCCCCTCGCTCTTGCCGATCGCCCTGCGCACGGCGGCCCTGACGGGCAGCTTGTGCGTGCCGTCGCCCAGGGCCATGAAGGAACTCCGGAAAGGATGGCCGTCGACCGTGCCGCGGACCTTGACGAGTCCGCGGGTGCCGAAGAATTCCGCGGACCGTGGCCAGACGACATACGTCCAGCCGCCTTTCCCCGGGCTTTTGCGCAGGACCGCGGTGAATTCCTCGTCCACTTTCCCCGTGCTGCCCGTCTTCTTGCCGGTGGTCATGACGGTCTCCGCTCGCGGTGATCTCTTTCCGGGCCGCACCGGGGAGTGCGCCCCGGCCTTTCCTTCACCAGACCGCCGCGAGCGGGAGAACTCATCGCGACCCGGCCTCAGGCGCCGGCGGGCACCCTGTCTAGGAAGCCCAGCACCTGGCGGATGCGGCCCTCGCCGTCCAGCGTGATCACGTCGAACCCGGCCACCGGCGCCGAGCCGTCCGCCTCGTTCACCAGTTCCCAGCCGAAGCGGGCGGTGTCGTGGTGCCCGTCCACCGCACCGAGGAGGCGGAACGCGAACCCCGGGAACTGCTCGTGGGCCGCCGCGATCACGGCCGCGATCTGCTCGTGCCCGCGCACGTCGGCGAGCGGGTCGGTGTAGCTGCCGTCCGCGGTCCAGGCCGCGGCGACCGCCTTCCGCAGGGCCTCCGGCTCGGTGGCGTTCCAGGCCTCGAAGTAACGGGCGACGGCGCTGTCGTAACTGTACGTGTTCACGGTCATGGCGAATCAGCCTCCATCGAGGGCAACTGCTGGTCAGGACCCGGATCCGGGCTTCGCCGATCCGGTGTCACCACCATGCCCGAGCGGCGCGGGCCGGGTCGATTACCTCCCGGGTAAGGCCCGGGGCGCCGTATGCCCGTCGCAATTTCGGCCAGAACGGACGGTGAATATGCCAAGAGGCTGGCCGGAAAGTCATGGTGACAGTGTTTCGGGAGTGGCGATACTCGAACGCCAAGGGCACTTCACCGCACAGGAGCCGTACGGAAAGCGAGGCCGGGCCGGCACACCAGCGAGGCGACGGGGGAGTGATCGTGCACGACGAATTCCTGTGCCATGTCACGGCGTACGGCATGTGCGGCGGACAGCGCATCGGCGTACCGCTCGGCACCTATCGCGCGCCCACCCTGGCCCTGGCCCTGTGGTGGCTGCGGGACCGCGCGTCCTGGATCGCCGAGCGGCTCGACCCGAGCCCGGAGGACCCCGCCTACCCGGCGGGGGCGCTCGTCCCGGTCGCGCACACGGTGGCCGACGTCCCCGCGCTGCTGCGCGCCTGGTGCGCCGATGCCGCCCGGCAGGAGCTGGTCGCGGACGAGCTGGCGGGCGGACGGCTGGTGCGGATCGCCGCCAGCGACGACACCACCGAGTACGAGCTGCTCGCCGAGTCCGTCGACGCGCTGCGCATGCAGCGCACCCTCCCGGCGCTCGTCGTCCCCGTCGCCTGAGACGGTCCACGGCGAGGCAGACCGTGGACCGCCCCGACCGCACGGGCACAGACAAGAACGAATCGGTAGAATTCAGGCCATGGCGGAGCGTCCGGTCGCCCCGACAGCGCTCGAACTCGTCCTGGAGACCGACACGGGCTCCACGGTGCTGAGCCCGGGCCAGGACTACCACGTCGGCCGCGATCCGTTGAGCGACATCGTGTTCGACGATGCCCGGGTCTCGTGGCACCACGCGGTGCTGCGCTGCGACCGCGACCGCTGGACGCTCAAGGACACCGAGAGCACCAACGGCACCTACGCCGACGGCCGCCGCGTCCAGGAGTGGGGCGTCCGCCCCGGCAGCGTCATCCGCTTCGGCAACCCCGACGACGGCCCCCGGGCCGTCCCGGTCGGTCCGCTCGCACCCGCCGCCGACCGCCCCTCGGCCGTCTCGCATCCCGAGCTGACCGGAACCTTCCGCACCCCGAGCAGCGTACGGCCGCTGCCCGCGCACACGATCCGCATCGGCCGCGACGCCCGCAACGACCTCGTCGTCGACGACCTGAACGTCTCCCGCCGCCACGCCGAACTGCGCGCCCTCGCCGAGGGGGGCTACGAGATCGTCGACCTCGGCAGTCACAACGGCACCTACCTCAACGGCCGGCCGGTCGCCCGCGCCCCGGTCGGCCCCGGCGACATCGTCGGCGTCGGCCACGTCACGTACTGCCTGGTCGGCGACGAACTGCGGGAGTACGTCGACACCGGTGAGGTGTCCCTCGACGTGCAGGACCTCACGGTCACCGTGGACCGCGGCCGCAAGGCCCTCCTCGACCACGTCTCCTTCCCGGTGGGGGAGAAGTGCCTGCTCGCGGTGGTCGGACCGAGCGGCGCCGGCAAGTCCACACTGCTGAACGCCCTGACCGGCCAGCGACCCGCCGACCACGGCACCGTCCTGTACGACGGCCGCGACCTGTACCGCGACTACGCCGAGCTGCGCGGGCGCATCGGCCTGGTCCCGCAGGACGACATCCTGCACCCCCAGCTCACCGCGCGCGCCGCCCTGTCCTACGCCGCCGAGCTGCGCTTTCCCGGGGACACGGCGAAGTCCGAACGGCGGGCCCGGGTCGACGAGGTGATCCGGGAACTGGGTCTCGAGCAGCGCGCCGAGCAGCCCGTGCACCGCCTCTCCGGCGGCCAGCGCAAGCGGGTCAGCGTGGCCATGGAACTGCTGACGAAGCCGTCGCTGCTGTTCCTGGACGAGCCGACCTCCGGCCTCGACCCCGGCATGGACCGCTCGGTGATGCACATGCTGCGCGGACTGGCCGACGACGGCCGGACCGTCATCGTGGTCACGCACAGCGTGCTCAGCCTCGGCGTCTGCGACCGTCTCCTGGTCCTCGCCCCCGGCGGCCGGATCGCCTACTTCGGCCATCCCGACGACGCCCTCGCCTTCTTCGGCTTCGAGCAGTGGCCGGAGGCCTTCGAGGCCTTCGACCGCGACCAGGACCGGGACTGGGCGCGGGAGTACCGCGACTCGCCCTTCCACCGGCACTACGTCATCGAGGCCACCACCCAGCCCCGCCGCCCGGACGCCGCACCGGCCGCCCCCGCGCCACCGCCCCGCCCCCGCAGCCGGCACGCGCAGCTCGGTACCCTGGTGCGCCGCTACACCGCCGTCCTCGCCGCAGACCGCACCTTCCTCGCCGTCATGATCGCCCTGCCCTTCGTGATGGGCGCCATGGACCGGGCCCTGGCGGGCGGGAAGCTCACCCAGGACACCGCGATGAACGCGCTGCTCATCCTGTGCGTCGGCGGCGTGCTCACCGGCGCCGCCAACGCGGTGCGCGAACTCGTCAAGGAGCGCGCGGTCTACGGACGCGAACGCGCCGTCGGTCTGCCCAGATCGGCATACCTCATGTCCAAGATCGTGGTGCTCGGCGCCATCACGGTCGTCCAGGCCGTCGTCCTCACCCTGGTCGCGCTGCTCGGCGTGGACATCAACGCACCCGGCGGCCGAGGCGTCATGATGCCACCTCTCGCCGAGATCACCCTCGCCGTCGCCCTGCTGTCCTTCACCGCGATGATGCTCGGCCTGCTGGTCTCCGCGCTGGTGCGCAAGGAGGAGGTGACGATGCCGCTGCTGGTGCTGCTGGCCGTCGTCCAGGTCGTCTTCTGCGGCGCCCTGCTCCCGTTGCACGGCGTACCCGTCCTCGAAGAGCTGTCCTGGCTGGTGCCCTCGCGGTGGGCGCTCGGTGCGATGGCGAGCACGGTCGGGCTCGCCCGGCTCGTGCCCGGCGACCTCACCGCCGACCCCCTGTTCCGGCACTCGGCCGGCGTCTGGCTGCTCAGCCTCACCATGCTGGTCGGGCTCTCAGCGGCCTACGGCGTCCTGGTCGCCCTGCTGCTGCGCCGGCACGAACCCGCCGTGATGCGGAAGTAGGCGAGGCGATGCCGAAACCGTCGAAACCGCCGGCCTCCGGATTCCGGCCCACGCACGTCGTCCCGCCGAACGGCATGCCCGCATGGGAGGCCCCGGACCCCGACAGGCCCACGGTGCCCCTCGACCCGCTGCTGCCCGTGGTGCTGGTGGAGCGGCTCGGCGACTGGGGGCACATCCGCTGTGCCAACGGCTGGGCCGCCTGGGTCGACGGCCGCCACCTGGTCGCCGTACCCCGGGACCCGCCCGCCACCGACGGACCGCCCGCCGGCACCGCCGACCCGCGTCCCCTCCTGGCCCGCGCCGAAGAGGCCCTGGCCGACTACCGGGCTGCGGTGGAGGAGCTCGCCGGCGGCGGCCTGGACGGGCAGTCCTTCGAGGACCGTACCCACGGACTGCGGATCGGGGTCGTGGTCGACGGGGAGTCCATGTGGGTGTACGACCACGACCAGGAGCGCTGGCTGTACGGCGACGGGCGGCAGCTGACCACCTACGCCACCGACCGGACGGCCTCGGACGAGGACTCCGGGCACGCACCCACCCGGTTCGTCGCCCCGAAGGGTGAGTCCTGATGGCGGGCCGGGCGAGCCTGTCCTCCGGGCGGCCCTCGGAGCTGATCGGCTGCCAGGTGGCGAGCTACCTCGTCGAGAGCGAGGTCGGCCGCGGCGGCATGGCCGTCGTCTACCGGGCCCGCGACCTGCGCCTGGACCGCACGGTCGCGCTCAAGCTCCTGGCCCCGGAGCTCGCCCGCAACGACACCTTCCGGCAGCGCTTCACGCACGAGTCCCGGGTGGCCGCCGCGATCGACCATCCGCACATCGTGCCCGTCTTCGAGGCCGGCGAGACGGACGGCGTGCTCTACATCGCCATGCGGTACGTACCCGGCAGCGATCTGCGCCACCTCCTGGACGAACGCGGGCCGTTGCCGTTCGACGTCGCCGTGCGCATCGCCGTCCAGGTGGCCTCCGCGCTCGACGCGGCTCACGAGCACGGCCTGGTCCACCGGGACGTGAAGCCCGGCAACGTCCTGGTCGCCCGGGGCACCGACAGCGACCACCCCGAGCACGTCTACCTCACCGACTTCGGACTGACCAAGAAGTCGCTGTCCTTGACCGGGTTCACCAGCGTCGGCCAGTTCGTCGGCACCCTCGACTACGTGGCCCCGGAGCAGATCTCGGGCCGGCCCGTCGACGGCCGCTGCGACGTCTACGGCCTCGCCTGTGTCGTCTACGAGACCCTGGCCGGACGCCCGCCCTTCCAGCGCGAGGACGACATGGCCCTGCTGTGGGCCCACCAGTACGACGAACCGCCCCCACCGAGCGAGACCCGCCCCGACCTGCCGCGGACCGTCGACGCCGTCTTCGCCAAGGCACTCGCCAAGAGTCCCGACGCCCGCTACGACACCTGCCTCGGCTTCATCGCCGCCCTGCGCGCCGCCCCGTCCGGCGGCCCAGGCGACGACCACCCGGCCACGGAGACGCACCGGAAGGCGCCCGTCGAGCCCCGGCAGCCGCCCGGGTGGGCACAGCCCGTCTTCCGCAGGGCCTCCTGAGGCATGAGGGATTTTCACGACCGGCCCTGGGGTCCGGCCCTGCTCCGCCGGCGCACCGGGCGGGCCGGCAGTGCGCCCAGGAAGCCGGTGGCCAGCCCCCACAGCGCGCCGAGGCCCACCGCCTGCCACAGCCCGGGCTTGAGGAACAGCTCCCCGGACAGGCCGCCGCCCAGATCGCCGATGCCGAGCAGGGACAGGCCGTAGTGCGCCGAGACCCGGCAGAGCAGACAGACCATGAACACCGTCAGGGCCAGGGCGACGGCCAGCCGCAGGGCGTGCCGCCGGGCCGGGACGCGGGCCGGGGACCGCACCGCCATCAGGAAGGCGACCGCGGGCAGCAGCACCACGTCCGCGACCAGCAGCCACCACATGCCGCTGTCGTAGTCGGTGAGCGTGCGCAGGTTCAGCGTGGCGATGTCGGGGGTGCGCAGGATCTCGTCCAGCACGTGCGGCATCGGCAGGCCGAACGGGCCGTCGACGCGGCCGTGCCAAGTGGCGCCCATGCCGAGGGTGAGGGCGAGCCACGCCAGGTTGGGCAGGCCGAGCAGGATCACCGCGAACGTCTCGCCGACGTGGCCGCGCGTCGCCGCCGACACGAGCCCGACGACCAGGCCCAGGACGACGTACCCGAGCAGCAGCACGAGCATGGCGTGCGCCGCCGGCCGTACCGAGGCGTGGAAGCGCAGCAGCCGCCCCGGCAGTGGTGCGCCGGGCGCGACGAGCAGGGCCACGACCAGCACCCCCGCGAGCCACAGCAGTCCGAACAGCATGGTCAGCGGCACGTCCGTGGTGAACCCGACCTTCGGTGCCGCGTCGAACAGGCCGGTGAGATCGCTGAGGGTGCCGTTGCCCACGTCCACGGCGAAGGTCTGCCGAGCGGCGAACGCGAGGCCGATGAGCGCGAGCAGCCACAGCACCGCGATCCGGGCGGCCCAGCCGGCCAGCTCCCCGGCCGACGCAACGGCACGGTGCCGCAGCGGGCGCAGGAAGCCCGCGCCGATCACCAGGGCGCCGGCCAGCGTCACCGACAGGGGCATCACGGTCAGGCCGGCCCTGGTTCTCGCCAGTGCGCCGGCGCCGCCGGAGAGTTCGAGCGTGCCGCCGACCGCGGTCACCACGGTGGCCACCACCACCCGTGCGAACGCCCCGTCCGGCAGATCGGCCGCCCCGGCCGCCCACAGCCCCAGCGCGGCGAGCACGACCATCACGACCAGCCCGGTCAACACCGTGGCCACGGCCCGCACCCAGCCGTGACGGGCGGCGGCCGGTGCGGGGGCGGTCGCAGGGCTCACCCTTGTCACGCTAAGCAGCACCCGGGCACCCCGCCCGTCGGGTGGCCCGTCCGCGTCGGCTTGCGGCGCCCCTGGGGCAGGAGGACACAATGGGTTCGATGTGCTGTAAGTGCACAAAAAGGGGAGTCTGTCTGATATAAGCCGCTCATTGCGACGGGAAGAAGGGCTCGTGAGCGTCGAACCTCCGTCCTCCGGCCGCCCGACCGGGCCCCCCTCCGGCCCTCTGTCGGGAGCCTCCCAGCCCCCCGTGGGACCGCCCTCGCCGCCACCGGGCGGCGGTTCCGGGGCCGGATCCGGCGAGCCGCACCGGCCGTGGTGGAAATCCGCGCCTCGCATGGCCGCCCTCACCGCCGTCGTGGTCGCCGCGGCCGTCGTGGCGGTGGTGCTCACCCGTCCAGGGGGCGGCTCCTCCGCGAAGAGCGGCGAGGTCTTCCTGCAGGCAGCCAACCAGACCGGCCCGGACCCCTTCACGGAGTCCACCGCGACCGACGGTTCCGCCCCGCCGACGGCCTACTCGACGAAGTCCTCCGCTCCGCGGACCTCCACCGCTGCGGGAACCTCCTCCGCTTCGAGGGCACCGTCGGCGCCCACCAACGAGGTGCGCGCGGTCCAGGGCGGCGCGCCGGGCCTGTACAGCGGCACCCGGAACCGCCCAAGCTGTGACGTGGAGAAGCAGATCAGGGCACTGCAGGCGGAGCCTGCGAAGAACCGCGCGTACGCCTCCCAGGTCGGTGTCCAGCCGTCCGCCGTCCCGGCCTACCTGCGCTCCCTCACCCCCGTGACGCTGCGCGCCGACACCCGTGTCACCAACCACGGCTACCGCGCCGGCGGCGCCACCAGTTTCCAGTCCGTTCTCCAGGCGGGCTCAGCCGTCCTGGTCGACGGGCACGGCATGCCCCGGGCGCGCTGCGCCTGCGGCAACCCGCTGACACCGCCGGTCGCCCAGCGCGCTCCGCGACTGACGGGTGACCACTGGGCGTCGTACCGGCCCTCGAACGTCATCGTGGTGACGCCGACGCCGGTGGTCGTCAACGTCTTCGTGATCTACGACCCCCACCACGGCGACTGGTTCCGCCGCCACCGCGGCGACGACACCGGCCGCCACGACCAGCACGTCCAGCCGCCGAAGGACCCCCACCCCTGGAACCGGCCGGCCTCCTGCCTGCCCACTCCGGGTACGACGGGGACACCGGGAGCCTCCCCGACGTCCTGCCCGTCGACACCGACACCGACACCGACGTCGACGTCGAGCAACTCCTCCAAGTCGTCGTCTTCGTCGTCCTCTTCGTCTTCGTCCTCGTCTTCGCCCAGTTCGAGTTCGCAGTCGCCGTCGTCCAAGACACCGTCGTCCAAGTCGCCGTCGTCCGAGACACCGTCGTCCAAGTCGCCGTCGTCGGAGTCGCCGTCGTCCGAGACACCGTCGTCCAAGTCGCCGTCGTCCGAATCCCCGTCGACGCAGGGCTCCACCTCGGGGCCTGCGTCCTCGACGTCCTACCTGCCTCAGAGCTCGTCCGGCCACGGAGCGTCCACGCAGTCGGAGAGCGAAAGCGCCCCCGGCTCGTCGGCCGCGAACTCTCCAGCGACGTGAGGGACAGGATGCCGTTCCCCGTACGCGATCGGCGAAACGGGCTCGGGGGGACTGCCGGGCCCGGCTCGGGGTACGAGGACTGGTGCAACAGTGGCCGGATCGGGCTTCCGGAGAGAGACACGAATGACCGAGTACCTGGGCGGGGCAGTGATACCGACTGGTTTCGACGTACCCGTGGAGCCGCTGCGACGCGCGGCGCACTACACCGGTGAACCCGGATGCATCGCCGAGGCGCGGGCCTTCGCCGCCCAGTTCCTCCAGCAGCTCAGGAAGGAGTGGTGCGCGGCCATCGACAGCCGGACCGACGGTGAGCTGCTCCTTGTCGTGAGCGAGCTCGTCACCAACGCCGACCAGCACAGCACCGGCCCGTACATCCTGGAACTGGAGGGCACGGACAGCGCGGTCATGGTGGCCGTGTACGACAGCAGCTCGGCCCTGCCCCGCCGGTTCCCCAAGAACCCCGAACGCGTCGGCCGGCACGGTCTGGAGATCGTGCACGCCGTGGCCTCCGAGGTCACCGTGCAGCGCGTCCCGGTCGGCAAGTGCGTGTGCGCGCGGGTGGAACTGAAGCCGTGAATCCCCGACGGCCCTTGACCGGGCTCGTGGGTCCATGGGCGGACCCGGTCAAGGGCCGTCGCGGCCTTCCTCTCGTCAGGCGCAGCCGAGTTCGCCGAGCATCCCCTGGCGCAGCCGCATGATGATCCGCTTGATCAGGCGGGAGACGTGCATCTGGGAGCAGCCCAGCCGTTCCCCGATCTCCGCCTGGGTCGCCTCCTCGACGAACCTCATGTGGATGATCTGCCGGTCGCGGTCGCTGAGTTCGGCCATGAGCGGAGCGAGGGCGTGGAAGTCCTCGACGAGCCTGAGGCCCTCCTCCTCGATCCCGATGAAGTCCGCGAGCACGGCCTCCCCGTCCTCGGGGCCGTCACCCGTGAGCGCCGCGTCCAGGGAGGCGGAGTTGTACCCGTTCGAGGCGAGCTGGGCCTCGACCACCTCGTCCTGGGAGATGTTCATGAGCGTGGCCAGCTCCGCGACGGTCGGATCCCGGTCGAGCCGGCTGGACAGCTCCTCGCGGGCCCTGGCCAGCTCCACGCGGGCCTCCTGCAGCCGCCGCGGCACGTGCACCGCCCAGGTGGTGTCCCGGAAGAACCGCTTGATCTCGCCCACGATGTAGGGCAGCGCGAAGGAGGTGAACTCGACCTCGCGCGACAGTTCGAACCGGTCGATGGCCTTGATCAGCCCGATCATGCCGGTCTGGACGATGTCCTCCATGTCGTCGCCGCGGCCGCGGAACCGTCCGGCCGCGAAGCGCACCAGCGACATGTTCATCTCGATGAGGGTGTTGCGCGCGTACTGGTACTCGTGCGTGCCCTCCTCCAGCTCGGTGAGCCGGCGGAAGAACTGGCGGGACAGCTCCCGTGCGTCACGCGGCGCAACGGATGCCGGGTCCTCGATGCCAGGCAGTGCTCCCTCGCCCGCCCTGTCCTGCTCGGTCCCCTCGACGACCTCTGCTTGTGACCGGATCCCGGCGGTGTTCATTACCTCTCCCACGAAAGTCACGGTTCGACGTCTGCCTGTGCGGCCTCTGTGTGTCCGATCTCTGCCCGATAGCGTGTTCCCCCGGATACCCCGAATCCGAGTTCCCATGCGTCACCACGACCTTCTTTACGGTGCGAGTACCCGCGGTGACACCACGCATGCCCCTGCCCGCCCGCGTCGGCGGGAAATCGGCGCCGTCCGGGTGCGGCGGCGGTGCCGGGGCCTACTAGGGTGAGGGGGTGACCGACCAGGTGAGCGACGCAACCCGTGTGATCCCGCTGCGCCCGGAGCCCACGCGTTCCGACGGGCCGGAAACCGCGCGCAGGGAGCCCCTGTGGCGCGATCTGGTCGGTGAGGTGCTGCGGCGCGAGCGGCTGGCGCAGGAACGCACCCTGCGCGACGTGGCCGACGCGGCCCGGATCTCGCTGCCCTATCTCTCCGAGATCGAACGCGGCCGCAAGGAGGCCTCCTCCGAGGTCCTCGCGGCCGCCGCCCATGCGCTCGGCCTGGGCCTCGGCGACCTGCTGTCGCTCGCGCACGGTGAGCTGACCCGGCACACCGGCGCGGCCCACCGCACGACCGCGGCGCCACGGCACCCGTACCAGCCGTACAACGGGCTGTGCCTGGCCGCCTGAGGCACCCTCCCTCCCGGCACGTCAGCCGATGTCCTTCTCCCGCAGCTGCCGGAAGAAGGCCCGCAGGTCGGCGGCGAGCAGGTCCGGTTCCTCCATGGCCGCGAAGTGGCCGCCCCGGTCGAACTCCGTCCAGCGCACGATGTTCTCGGTCCGCTCCGCCCTGTGCCGCAGCGGGATCTGGGGCTCGGCCGGGAACAGGGCGAGGGCCGTCGGCACCGTGGACGGCTCCGCGGGCCGGGCGGTCCGGCCACGGGCGTGGGCCCGCTCGTAGTAGATGCGCGCGGACGAACCGGCCGTGCCGGTCAGCCAGTACAGTATGACGTTCGTCAGCAGCCGGTCCCGGTCGACGGCCTCCTCCGGCACCTCGACACAGTCGCTCCACTCCCGGAACTTCTCCACGATCCAGGCGAGCTGACCGACCGGGGAGTCCGTCAAGGCGTAGGCGAGGGTGTGCGGCCGGGTCGACTGCAGGACCGCGTAACCCGTGCCCTCGCGCGACCACTGCTCCCACCGCCGCCACGAGGCGAGCGTCTTCTCCCGCTCCCGCGGGCCGAGCCGGCCCAGCTCCTCGGCGCCGGGCTCGGTCGCCGCCTGGGCGCCGGGCAGCAGGGTGAGGTGGACACCGATCACCCGGTCGGGGTGGGCGCGTCCCAGCTCGCGGGAGACGGCCGCGCCCCAGTCGCCGCCGTGCGCGCCGAACCGCTCGTACCCGAGCCGCCGCATCAGCTCCGCCCAGGTGTCGGCGACCCGGGCGGCCTCCCAGCCGGGCTGTGCGGTGGGCCCGGACAGCCCGAAGCCCGGGATGCCCGGTACGACGACGTGGAACGCGTCGGCCGCCTCGCCGCCGTGTGCCACGGGGTCGGCGAGCGGCCCGACCACGTCAAGGAACTCGACGATCGAGCCGGGCCAGCCGTGCGTCAGGATCAGCGGGGTCGCGTCCGGCTCGGGAGAGCGCACATGCGCGAAGTGGACGTGCGCACCGACGACCGTGGTGGTGAACTGCGGCCACTCGTTCAGCTGTGCCTCGGCCGCCCGCCAGTCGTAGCCGTGCCGCCAGTACTGGGCCAGATCACGCAGGTAGCCGCCGGGGACGCCGTAGTCCCAGCCCGCCCCCGGCAGCTCGGCCGGCCAGCGGGCGCGGTCGAGGCGTTCGTACAGGTCGTCCAGATCGCTCTGCGGAATCGACAGACGGAACGGCCGGACGGTCCCGGCGGACGCAGACGTCATGGCCGGGATGCTAGTGCGCGGCGGGCCCCGCACCCGGGAGGCCGATCGGGGGCCGGCCGATGAGTTTCGCGGGGCGGACCGGTCGATACGGATGACCGTGTTCCACGCCCCAGGAGGTGCGCATGACCACCGACGGATTCACCACGTGTCTGTGGTTCGACGGGCAGGCCGAGGAGGCCGCCGACTACTACGTGTCGATCTTCAAGAACTCCAGCATCGGCCGCGTCGGCCGCTACACCGAGGCCGGTCCCGGGCCGGCCGGCTCCGTGGTGGCCGTGGAGTTCACGGCCAACGGCCAGAAGTTCGTCGCCCTCAACGGCGGCCCCCAGTTCACGTTCAACGAGGCGATCTCCTTCCAGATCTTCTGCTCCGAACAGGAGGAGATCGACTACTACTGGAGCAGGCTCACCGAGAACGGCGGCGAGGGCGGCTCCTGCGGCTGGCTCAAGGACAGGTACGGCGTCTCCTGGCAGGTCGTCTACGACCGGCTGATCGACTTCATCGCCGACCCGGACCCCAGGAAGGCGACGCGTGCCACCCACGCCATGATGCGCATGGGCAAGCTGGAGGTCGCCGCGCTGGAGAAGGCGTACGCGGGGGAGTAGCGGGACTCCGGCACCTACCCGGCCTCGGCGAGGATCTCGGCGATCACATGCCGGGAGTTCTCCGCCAGGGCCGGGTTGCTGTGCCAGTAGTACGGCAGCTGGATCAGCGAGATCGACAGCGCCCAGCCCCGCCCGCGTGCCCACTCCGCGTCGTCCGCCCCGACCGCTTTGCGGAAGGTGTCCCGGGCGGATGCGGGCAGCAGGTTCCAGGCCACGATCAGGTCCACGGCGGGATCGCCGACTCCGGCGGTGCCGAAGTCGATCACGGCACTCAGCCGGCCGCCGTCGACCAGTACGTTCCCGGGAGACAGGTCTCCGTGGGCCCAGGCCGGCGGCCCGGCGTGCTCCGGGGCGCCCAGAGCCCGGGTCCACAACGCCGTGACCGCGTCGGTGTCCACCCTGCCGCCCAGCTCGGCGACGGCCGCGCGGGTGGGCTCGTCCCGGCCCGTCAGGGGGCCGCCCCGGTAGCCGGGCGGACCGTCCTGCGCGGGGACCCGGCGCAGGGCGCGGACGAACGCCCCGAGGTCCTCGGCGAGCCGCTCGGGCTCCTCCACGGCGCCCGCCGCCGGATTGCGGCCCTCCAGCCAGCGGTAGACGGACCAGGGCCACGGAAAGCCCTCATCCGGGTCGCCCACCCCCAGTGGCTCGGGCACCGCCACCGGCAGCAGCGGCCCGAGCCTGGGCAGCCAGCGCTGCTCCCGCGTCACGTCCTGCACGGCGCCGGGACGCCGGGGGAGCCGAACCACGAGGTCGGTGCCCAGCCGGAACATGGCGTTCTCGGTCCCGCAGGACGCCAGGCGCCGTACGGGCAGCGCGGCCCACTGCGGAAACCGGAGGGAGACCAGGCGATGGACCAGCGGGGCGTCGAGGTCGACCTCGTCCGCGTGCATCTTCCGCGGCTTCTGGCTGTCGAAGGCATTCATCGGAGCCCATCCCAGCGCCTCGACGCCCCGGCTGTCGACGGAATTTCGCCGGGATCAGACCCGGTCGGCCACGATGAGCAGGTACTGGAAACTGCCGTTGCGGTACGCGGACAGGAAGGTGTCCTCGATCCCCGTGACCAGGTGGTCCGCCTCCCTGCGCAGTTCCCAGTACGGGATGGTGGCCTGCGTCAGGTCCTCGACGTGCACCGGCACCAGCCGGTTGCGGGCCATCGCCCGGAAGTACGCCGACCGCGGATGGATGTCGCAGATGTAGTGCGCGTTGATCAGCGACACCTCCCGGGAGGCCTGCCCGTAGGTGTCGTTGTAGCAGCCGGTGATGACCACGTACCGGCCGCCGCGGCGCAGCAGCCGGGCGTGTTCGGCGAACAGCAGGTCCAGCTCGACGTACATCGTCGACTCGTTGTTCCACGAGGCCGCGTACGCGCCCGACGTGAAGCCGGTGTCGAGCATGTTGCGGTGGTGGTAGCGCACCTTGCCGTCGATGCCCCGCTGCCGGGCCTGCTCGTTGGCGAAGTCCGCCTGCTTCGCGGAGATCGTCACGCCGTCGGCGTGACAGCCGTACCGCAGGTGCGCCGTGACGCTGCCGCCGCCGCGGCCGCAGCCGGCGTCGAAGACCCGGTCGGTGGGGGAGAGCGGCCCGAGGCGGGAGGCGAGCAGTTCGGCCTGGGCGTGCTCCAGACGGTGCAGCTCGGTGGTGATGCGCTCCCGGCGCCGGTCGGGGTCGGGCTCGTCGAGCACCGAGCGGTCGGCGGCGCCGATGCCGTAGTGGTGGTGGTACAGGTCGTCGATCCTGCCGAGTTCGAGATTGACCGGGTTCTCCTCGGCGTTCCAGTAGTCCGCGACGCGGCTCTGGTACGTGGACTGGGCCGGCACCGGAGCGGGTGCGGTCCGGGCGACGGGGACGGTCGTCAACGGTGACTCCTCGTGGCGCATGTGACGGTGTTTCGTTTCCGTGGAAGCGGGGGCGGTTACCAGTAGTCGGGCAGGTGGTAGCGGTGGGTGTTGGTGGCGTGCCACTCGTGGTTGCCGGACACCCAGGCGGCGAGCCCCTCGGCGTAGCGCTCCACGAGCGGCGAGACGGTGGAGAGGAGGGCCGACTCCTCCTCGAAGGCCTCCATGATCCTGTTGTGGATCTCGACGGACCTCAGGTACGCGGCCTTCAGCCCGCACCGCTCGTTGGCGGCGACGACCTGCGGCAGGTTGAGGTGGGTGGGATCGCTCGCCAGCTCCTTGGTGAAGGAGTACAGGTCGTTGACGATGGTGGTGGCGTTGCACGCCAGGGCGGTGATCCGCTGGATCGCGGGGCGGGCGTAGACCTGCTCGGGCAGTTCGTAGCCGTCCACCGCGTCCACGATCGACAGACAGGGGCGGAAGTTGTTGAACTGCCGCATCACCAGGTACTCCCAGACCCGTGGGACGTAGCGGGTCTCGGCCCAGCCGGCCTCCGCCAGATAGCCCAGGTGGAGCCGGGCGATGTCGTGCACGAACCGGTCGGTCTGGCTGGGCGTGGCGAAGGTGGCGTAGTCGGTGAGGGCGAAGTGGTACGAGCGCAGCGGACCGTCGGCCCGCATGCCCTGCCGCCACTCCTCCTCCAGCTCCGGGATGCCGTGATATGGGTCGATCGCCGACTGGGCCATGATCAGCCGGCCGCCGAGGCCGCGACGCGCTCCGCCCCTGCCCTCGTCCTCCTCGCAGTAGCAGGAGTCGACCACGTTCTCGGCCAGCAGCAGCTGGCCGGCGACCGTCAGGCGCTCCAGGTCGAGGGCGCCCGGATGCTGCAGAACGACGGCCCGGCCGAACTGGAAGCCGGAGAAGTCCCCCTTCCAGGCCTCGGGGAACAGGTTCAGGCCGCGGGCCCAGATCTCCAGCCGGCGATCGATCTCGGCGGCCTTCTCCGGGTCGGCGGGAGCGGCCGGCCGGAAGCGCAGCCCGGGGATCGCCCCGGTGCGCCGGTTTCCGCGCATGCTCCGGGCGATGTCGGGCGGCCCGGGCAGCGTGTAGGAGGGAGTGGGTGCGCTCATGGCGTGCTCCGGGCCGTCACTCGGCCGTCCGGCCGATCTGGACGTTCTCCAGGATCCCCGCCGCGTCGGGGACCAGGATGGCCAGCGAGTAGTAGGCCGTGACGAGGTAGTTGGTGATCGCGGCGCCGTCGATGCCCATGAAGCGGACGTTCAGGCCGGGCTGGTACTCCTCCGGGATGCCGGTCTGGTGGAGGCCGATGACGCCCTGGTCGGCCTCGCCGGTGCGCAGCGCGATGATGCTGCTGGTGTGGTCCTCGCTGATCGGGATCTTGCCGCAGGGGAAGATCGGCACCCCCCGCCAGGCGGGCACCTCGTGGCCGTCGACGCTCGCGGTGCCGGGCACCAGGCCGTGCTTGTTGCACTGCCGGAAGAAGGCCGCGATCGCCTTCGGATGGGCGAGGAACACCTTGGTCTTGCGGCGCATCGACAGCAGCTCGTCGAGGTCGTCCGGCGTCGGCGGCCCGGTGTAGGTGCTGATGCGCTGGCCGTAATCGATGTTGTGCAGCAGCCCGAACTCGCGGTTGTTGACCAGTTCCCACTCCTGCCGCTCGCGGATCTCCTCGACGGTCAGCCTCAGCTGCTGGGCGGTCTGGTCCATCGGGTCGTTGTACAGGTCGGCGACCCGGGTGTGCACCCGCAGCACGGTCTGGGTGAGGGACAACTCGTACTCGCGCGGGGTCAGCTCGTAGTCGACGAAGCCACCCGGGAGCGTCGGCTCGCCCACATGGCCGGCCTGTACCGGCACCTCCGCCTCGCCCTTGCGGTTCATCGGCCTGCGCTGCCGCTCGACATAGGCCTGCAGGTGGGCGGCGAGGGACGGCGCGCGCTCGGTGAGCTCCTCCACGACCGCCCAGGGCAGCGCCAGCACCACACCGGCGGTCTCGGCCCGCACCGAGGTCAGCCACAGCGGATCGGACTGGCCGACCGCCTCGTCGCCCATCTGGTCGCCGTCGGTGACGACGCCGATGATCTCCTCGTCGCCGTACTTTCCGTTGGTGTAGCGGGTGAACCGGCCGTGGACGACGAGATAGGCCTCGGTGACCGGCTGCCCCGCCTCGAACAGCACCTGTCCGGCACGCACCTCCCGGGGCTGGAAGCGGGTGGCGATCTCCCGCAGCACGTCCGTGTCGGGGTAGCCGCGCAGGATCGGCAGCTCGGTCAGCGTCTGGGGGACGACCCGGATGTCGTCGGCGCCGTTCTGCTCGAAGTGCACGCGCCCGCGACCGGTGCGCAGTTGCAGACGCCGGTTGACCCGGTAGGCGCCGCCCCTGACGTCCACCCACGGCAGGGTCTTCAGCAGCCATCGCGAGGTGATGGCCTGCATCTGCGGTGCGGACTTGGTGGTGGTGGTGAGCCGGCGGGCCGCCCGGGTGCTCAGGCTGGTGAGCTGCCCGTCGGCCGGGGGCACGGGGTCGGGTTCGTCGACTGCGGAACCGGTGGCGATGTCCGGTGTGGACACTTTCCCTCCTGCGGAGAGGCGAACAGGGGTGATGCGGATCGGTCGGTGGAGCGCGGGGCGCCGCTGCGCTGGGACCAGCCAAACAGCACGCGTGATGTACGGGTACGGCGTGAAAGGGGCGGTTTTGATCAACACGTGGTGCAAACCTGCCGTTGAGAGCGTTCTGTGTCGGTTGCGGTGATCGCGCGCTGAGGGGTCGCCTCCGCGCCCCCGGCGGCTCGGGGTTTTCGTCCCGGACGGTTCGGCGCGCGGCCCGACCGCGGGGTGGCTAACGTGATGTACCGGCACGAACCATCCGACCGAGAGGGTCCCGACCATGGCCGTGCAACCCGAAGGAACGCCCTGTTGGGCCGATGCGATGTTCAGCGATCTCGAGGGTGCCAAGACCTTCTACGGCGACGTCCTCGGCTGGACCTTCGGTGAGTCGTCGTCGGAGTACGGCAACTACACCCAGGCCTACGCGAACGGCAAGGCGGTGGCCGCCGTCGTTCCTCCCATGCCGGGGCAGGAGGGGCAGTCGCAGTGGTGCCTGTACTTGGCCTCGCCGGACGCGGCCGCGACCGCGGCGAGGATCCGGGAGAACGGCGGCGACGTGCTGATGGAGCCGATGCAGGTCGGCGAGTTCGGCACCATGTGCCTGGCCCGGGAGCCCAGCGGAGCCGTGTTCGGCGTGTGGCAGGGCGGCGTCCACGAGGGCTTCGAGGCGACGGCGGTGCCGGGCGCCTACTGCTGGGCCGAGGTCTTCACCCGCGAGCCCGAGAAGACGGACACCTTCCTGACCGCCGTCTTTCCCTACCGGGCGAAGCAGATCGAGGACGACGCGGTCGACTTCCGCATGTTCGACATCGGGGAGGACACCGTCCTCGGCCGGATGCGGATGACCGACGACTTCCCGCCCGAGGTGCCGTCGTACGTCAACGTGTACTGGACCGTCGACAACTGCGACGAGGCCGTGGCCCGGGCCACCGGGCTCGGCGGCATCCTGCGCTTCGGGCCCATGAGCAGCCCCTTCGGCCGGTTCGCGGCACTCAGCGACCCGCAGGGTGCGAACTTCTCGGTGATCGACATCACGACCACCGAAGGCGAGATGCCGAAGATCAAGGACGTCTGACCGATCGGCCGCGACGGGGACGCCGCCCGGCAACCGGTGGGGCCATGGCATGATCGACGGCATGCGTGAACGTGTGGTGGCCGCGTGCGACGGGGCTTCGAAGGGAAACCCCGGACCGGCCGGATGGGCATGGGTGGTCTCGGACGACGAGCGGACCGCCGCCCGCTGGGAGTCGGGCCCGCTCGGCCGGGCCACCAACAACGTCGCCGAACTCACCGCCCTGGAGCGGCTGCTGGCTGCCGTCGACCCGGACGTGCCGCTGGAGATCCGCATGGACTCCCAGTACGCGATGAAGGCCGTCACGACCTGGCTGCCCGGCTGGAAGCGCAACGGCTGGAAGACGGCCGCCGGCAAACCGGTCGCCAACCAGGACCTGGTGGTCCGCATCGACGCACTGCTCGACGGTCGCTCCGTCGAGTTCCGCTACGTCCCCGCCCACCAGGCCGACGGCGACCCGCTCAACGACTTCGCCGACCGCGCCGCCAGCCAGGCCGCCGCGGTCCAGGAGGCGGCCGGCAGCGCCCTCGGCTCCCCGGAGCCGCCGCCGTCGCCCGACACCCCGAAGGCGGCCGCCCCGCGCAAGAAGGCGCCCCGCCGCACGGGCGGCGGAGCGTCCGCCCGCACCATCAAGGCGAAGTTCCCCGGCCGCTGCCCGTGCGGCCGCGCGTACGCGGCCGGCGAGGCCATCGCCAAGAACGCGCAGGGCTGGGGCCACCCGGAGTGCCGTACCGCCGAGGCCTGATCAGCTGTCGAAGGTATAGAACGCGGTGTGGTCGAGCAGGTCCGCCGGACGCACGTCGTTCCACGGCTTCATCGTCTCGTTCAGGTCCACGACGTCCGGCGTTGCGCCGGCCGGTACATAGCCGGCGTTCGGGTGCCGGCGCTGCCACTCGGCCCAGAGCTTGTCGATGAAGGCGTGGTGCAGCCAGAACACCGGGTCGTTGGGGGAGACCCCGGTGGCCATCTGCCCGCCGACCCACACGTGGACCCGGTTGTGCAGATTGACCCCGCGCCAGCCCTCGAGGTGGTTGCGGAACCCGTCGGAGGCGCTGTTGTACGGCGCCATGTCGTACGTGGACATCGTCAGCACCGACTCCACCTCCGCGCTCGTCGGCAGCTCGCGCACGCCCACGCCGAGCGAACGGCGCAGGAACGTACGGCCGTCCACGCGCACGCTCAACGGCCAGTTGCCGGTGGACGCCGCGAACGGGCCGTCCATCACCCGGCCGTCGGAGCTGCGCCCGGTGCCGCCGAGGAAGTCCGGCGCCCACAGCGAGGCACGCACCGTGCGGTCGGTGCTCCAGTCCCAGTACGGCAGCGCGACCGAGGAGTCGACCGACTGCAGCGCCCGCTCGAAGTCGAGCAGGAATCTGCGGTGCCAGGGCAGGAAAGACGGGGAGCGGTGGCCGGTGCGTTCGCCGGTGTCGGTGTCGGACATGATGAAGCCGTTGTGGGTGCGGACGAATTCGTCGTAGCGTCCGCTGCGCTTGAGTTCGAGGACGGCGTCCACGAACCGGCGCTTCTCGTCGGGGGTCAGGGTGGCCTGGTTCTTGCGTACGGTCATGTGCGTGGTGCTCCGGAAGTCCTTGCGGAGGCGGTCAGTTGGCGGGGAACGGCAGCAGCGGGGCGCCCTGCAGCTCGTCCACCGCGGTACGGGCGGCGGCGCGCGGCGTGGGCACCGGGTCGTAGTGGCTGACGACGCTGATCCAGGTGCCGTCGGCGTTCCGCATCACGTGCAGCTCCACCCCGTCGACGAACACGGCGTAACCGCCGCCGTGTTCGTGGTGGTGACCGCCCCCGCTGGACGGCCGGCCCTGTATCCGGCGGCCCTTGTAGACCTCGTCGAAGGGGTCCGGCGAGCCGTGCTGGTGTTCGGCGGCCGGCGCGCCGGGCGCGACGAGGGTGGCGGCACCTGCCGTGGCGGCGAGGGCGACCGCCGCGGTGAGCGCGCGGCGCCGCGTGAGTCCGGGCATGCGGGTCCTCCTGCGAAGGTGTTCGAGTGGTGACTTCGCATGCCTACTGGGCCCTTGCGGAGGCGAGGAAATCGCCCGGAGCCGCTTGGCTGTGATCCGGACAATTACCCACATGACGTGCAGGATTGAACAAAGATGATCTTGCTGTGGCGGGGGCCGGTGCACCGCGGAACGGGGAATTCCTTGCCGGTGCGCCCGCAGTTGCGGTGATCTTTCTCGTGCGCGGCCCACCCGAGTGGCGCCGGTCACCGCGGCAGACTGGCGCGATCCGGAAGCCCGGCCGCACCCCTGCTGCGCCCCCGGTGCCAAACGGTCACGTCGGGTAAGTCGTCAGGGGGGTGTGCGTGAAGGGCGTCTGTGCCGGGGGTGAGCCCGCGGGCGTGCTCTCCGCGCAGAGCGCGGCACGCTGCAGCGCCCAGTGGTACGAGAAGCTGCCCCGCCGCACCGCCCTGGCGCCGCACCGCATGTTCGCCCTGCTCGGCCGACGGCACCCGCTGCTGCTGCCGCACGTCCCGCCCTCCGGCTCTGCTACGGGATCGACAAGGCGGCCGGCCAACTGGAGGTCCTGCGCCGGCTCAAGCGCCAGGCTCGGCCCCGCGGTGGCCCGCGCCCTGCGATCCCGGTCGACGGGCAACCGGGCCCAGGGCCCCAACCCCAGCCGCCCTGGAGGAGCACCTCGCCCGACGGGCCGGCCCGGCTTCCGGGCAACCTTGGTGAATGGCCATTCACCCGATAAGGTGAATTGTTATTCACCCTTATTGACGCTGCCCGCAGGAGCGCCGATGGACCAGCCGGACCCGATGCCCCAGCCGCCCGGCACCGCAGCCCCCGCGCCCCCGCTCCGGGACCGCCTCACCATCCCGGTGCTGGCGTCGGGCGGCATCCTCATGGCGGTCATGCAGACCGTGGTCGTACCGCTCCTGCCGGACCTGCCCCGGCTCACCGGCGCGTCGGCGGCCACGGTCTCCTGGATGGTCACGGCGACCCTGCTCTCCGGAGCGGTGCTCACCCCGGTGCTCGGCCGCGCCGGCGACATGTACGGCAAGCGCCGGGTCCTGACGGCGGCCCTCGCGCTGATGACCGCCGGCTCGGTGATGTGCGCGCTCTCCTCCGACATCGGCGTGCTCATCGCGGCCCGTGCGCTGCAGGGCGCCGCCGCCTCCGTCGTCCCGCTGTCGATCAGCATCCTGCGCGACGAACTCCCACCCAAGCGGCGGGGCTCGGCGGTGGCGCTGATGAGTTCCACGGTCGGCATCGGCGCCGCTCTCGGCCTGCCGCTCGCCGCGCTGGTCGTCCAGTACGCCGACTGGCACACCATGTTCTGGCTGACCAGCGCCCTGGGCGCACTCGGCGTGGCGGCCACCTGGTGGGCGGTCAGGGAGTCGCCCGTGCGGGAGCCGGGCCGCTTCGACGTCCTCGGCGCCCTCGGTCTCGCCGCCGGGCTGACGTGCCTGCTGCTGGGCGTCTCGCAGGGCGGCACGTGGGGCTGGGCGAGCCCCCGGATCCTCGGGCTCTTTCTCGCGGCCGTCGTGGTCCAGGCCCTGTGGTGGTGGCAGCAGCTGCGCAGCGAGCGGCCGCTCGTCGACCTGCGCCTGGTCACGCGGCCACGAGTGGGAATGTCCCATGTGGCGGCCCTGCTGACCGGGTTCGCCTTCTACGCCAACTCGCTCGTGACCGCCCAGCTGGTGCAGGCGCCGAAGGCCACCGGCTACGGCCTCGGGCTGTCGATCGTCGCCACCGGACTGTGTCTGCTGCCCGGCGGCGTCACCATGCTGCTCTTCTCGCCCCTGTCCGCCCGTATCTCGGCAGCGCGCGGGCCGCGCGTCACCCTCGCCCTCGGCGCCGCCGTCATCGCCTGCGGCTACGCGGTGCGTATCGCGGACAGCCGCGACCTGTGGATGATCGTCCTGGGCGCCACCGTGGTGGCTACCGGCACCACCCTCGCCTACTCCGCGCTGCCTACCCTGATCCTGCGCGCCGTCCCGGCCGGCCAGACCGCCTCCGCCAACGGTGTCAACGTCCTGATGCGCACCATCGGCCAGGCCACGTCCAGCGCCGCCGTCGCCGCCGTCCTCGTGCACCACAGCAGCCCCGTCGCCGGCCTCGCGGTGCCCACCCTGCACGGCTACCTGCTGGCGTTCGCGATGGCGGGGGCGGTCGCCCTGGCCGCGTGCGCGGCGGCCCTGTCCATCCCGGGCGACGAACCCTCCGCAGACACCCGGCATGCCCGCGGAACGAACCGGGGTGCGCGCGACGGGGCGATGGAGGGAGCATGAGGGTCGTGAGCACTCGACCCGGCCCCGCACCGGCCGCCCCCGTCCGCCGTGACGCCGAGGCCACGAAGGCGGCCATCCTGAAGGCGGCCCGATACCTGCTGGCCCGGCACGCGCACGCCGACATCACCCTCAGGGCGGTCGCCGAACGGGCCGGTGTGAGCCCACCGTTGATCCTGAAGTACTTCGGCAACAAGGACACCCTCTTCGCCCGCGTCATGTCCTTCGAGACCGACGCGGACGACCTGCTCGACGCGCCCCTGGAGGAGCTGGGCCGCCACATGGTCCGCCATGTGCTGGCCAGCCAGCGCGAGCGCGGTGCCGACCCGCTGCTGCGCATCGCCTTCGCACCCCTGCACGACGATCACGGAGACGTCCTGCGCGCCAACTTCCGCGTCCAGGTGACCGAACGTCTCGCCGGCCGGCTCCCCGGTCCCGACGCGGGCCTGCGCGCCGAACTCGCCGTCGCGGGACTCCTCGGCCTCGGCGTGATGTACGGCATCGCGCGTGGCCCGCACCTGCGCGCGACCGACATCGACGCCATCGTGGACCGCTACGGCCCCTTCGTACAGGCGCAGTTGACGCCCGGCTCCTGACCGAGTCCGGCAGCGGCGACGGCCGGGTCGGCCGCCACCGGCACCGGTACGGCGGCCGGCGCGGCGGCGGTGCGCAGGAAACCGCCGCGGCTGACCGGCACCGAACCGTCGCCCGCCGGAGGGAAGTTGCCCGCTGAACGGTCGATCACGGGTTCACGCTGGGGGGCCGCTCGACGACCAGCGGCCATCGACTCATTCACCCGTGTGGGTGATAAGCGCGCAGGTCGGCCGCCGGAGCGGCCCGTTCCGCGGAATGCGGGGCCGGGTGACAGACTGACGCCATGGACGAACGCGTATTCGGCAGGTCGGGGCAGTGGGCATCGGTCGTCGGCCTCGGCACGTGGCAGCTGGGCGCCGACTGGGGCGACGTGGACGACAAGGAGGCGCTGTCCGTCCTGGAGGCGGCGGCCGAGTCGGGAGTCACCTTCTTCGACACGGCTGACGTGTACGGCGACGGGCGCAGCGAGTCGACCATCGCCACCTTCCTGAGCAGTCGGCCCGACCTGCACGTTCTGGTGGCCACCAAGATGGGCCGCCGGGTCGAGCAGATCCCCGGGAACTACGTCCTGGACAACTTCCGCGCCTGGAACGACCGGTCCCGCCGCAACCTCGGCGTCGACCGCCTCGACCTGGTGCAGCTGCACTGTCCGCCGACGCCGGTCTACTCCTCGGACGAGGTGTTCGACGCCCTCGACACCCTGGTCGAGGAGGAGCGCGTCGCCGCGTACGGCGTGAGCGTGGAGACCTGCGCCGAGGCGCTGACCGCGATCGCCCGGCCGAACGTGGCTACCGTGCAGATCATCCTCAACCCGTTCCGCATGAAGCCCCTGTACGAGGTGCTCCCGGCGGCCCGGCGGGCGGGCGTCGGCATCATCGCGCGCGTACCGCTCGCCTCCGGCCTGCTGTCGGGCAAGTACACCAGGGACACCGTCTTCGCCGCCGACGACCACCGCACCTACAACCGGCACGGCGAGGCCTTCGACCAGGGCGAGACCTTCTCCGGTGTCGACTACGCGACCGGCGTCGAGGCCGCCGCCGAGTTCGCCGCGCTGGCCCCCGAGGGCTGCACCCCGGCCCAGCTGGCCCTGCGCTGGATCATCGAGCAGCCCGGCGTGACCACGGTCATCCCCGGCGCCCGCAACCCGGAACAGGCCCGCGCCAACGCGGCCGCCGCCAAGCTGCCGCCGCTGCCCGAGGAGACGTTCACCGCGATCCGCGATCTGTACGACCGCCGGATCAAGGACCAGGTCGAGCACCGCTGGTAACACCCGGCCAGCCATCCGTTTGAACGATCGTCCACGCGGTTACACGCACCGCATGACGCAGGAGGTACGGCGCAGGGGCCGCAACGAGACCGAGGAGGAGCGGGCCGACCGAATGTGGGGCGAGCTCATCCAAGAGGTCCGGGTGGCCCAGACGGGGGTGCAGATCCTCTTCGGTTTTCTGCTGACCGTCGTCTTCCAGCCGAAGTACGCCACGCTGACCCACACCAACCAGGTCATCTACATCGTGACCGTCGTGCTCGGCGCCTGCGCGACCGGTGCCCTCATCGGGCCGGTCTCCCTGCACCGCCTGGTCGCGGGCCGCCGCGTCAAGCCGCAGGCGGTGCGGCTGGCCTCCCGGATGACCTTCGTCGGCCTGGTTCTGCTGCTCGCCACCATGACCTCGTCCCTGCTGCTGATCCTCCGGGTGGCCACGGCCGACAGCTACGTGCCCTGGCTGGTCGCGGCGGTCGTCGCCTGGTACCTGCTGTGCTGGTACGGGCTGCCGCTGTGGGCGCGCCGCAGGCACACCAGCGGGTCGGCCGACAGGCCCTGACCGGCCGTACGCACCCCGAGGGCCGCCAGCTGGCGGTCGTGCACCCTGCCGAGCAGCAGCAGTGACAGCACGGCGCCGATCAGGGCACAGAACATGTCCCACTGTGTGTCCCACACATCGCCCTGGGTGGCCAGGAAGGCGTCCGCCCCGTGCCCCCCGATCACGGCGGCCGCCCACTCCAGCAGTTCGAAGCAGGCGCTGAAGGCGAGGCAGGCGCACACGGTGAGCGGTGCCAGCCAGCGGCTGCCGCGCAGCGGAGAGATACGGCTGAGCAGTTCCCGTACCAGGACGGCCGGTACGAAGCCCTGCATGAGGTGCCCGAACCGGTCGTACGGATTGCGGGACAGGCCGAAGGCGTCCCGTACCCAGTCGCCCACCGGCACCTGCGCGTACGTGTAGTGGCCGCCGACCGCGAGGACCAGCGCGTGCGCGGCCAGCAGCCCGCACAGCAGCCCGGTCAGCGGGAAGCGCCGCCAGACCAGCATCACCAGGGGCAGTCCGGCCAGCGCCCAGAACGTCTCCAGCAACCAGGTCGTGCGGTCGTGCACGTCCCACGCCGACACGGCGAGGCCCACGGCCACCACGCCCGCGCACAGGGCGGGCGGGACGCGGCGCGGCGTGGAACGTGCGGCGGGATGCACTGCGGTCATGGCGGGGCTCCTTGCCCTGGGCGTCGAAGGAAGCCCATCGTGGCGCCGACCGCCGGGCGCGGGCATGAGTACCGCTACTCAGCCCGCGCTGAGGATCTCCGCGAGCAGCTCGTCGACCGGGACCTCCTCCTGCCCGGGGGCCACCACCCCATGGGTCTCGCGCAGGAACGCGGCGACCGCGGGTGCCCAGGCGAACACCACCGCGTGGTGCCGGCCGCCGTCCGGCCGGACGTCTCCGAGGAACTCCAGGCGCAGCTCCTGCCACAACCCGGCGGAGACCGGACGTATCCGCACGTCACCGACCCCGACCGGCCTGGTCAGGCCGTCGGCGAGCATCTCCCGGTCCAGCCGCCACCGGGCCAGCACACGGCCGTCGTGACCGAACACGGCGGTGACGGCGAACGGGTCGTCGACGTCGTAGCTCAGGTGGGCGAGCACGGGACACCGGCCGGTGCCCTCCGCCTGGAGCTGCACCACCAGGGTCTTGTGCACGAGGGGGTTCACGCGAGGGCCTCCGGGAACGATCGGCGTAGAGCCCTCTAGTACCCCCGTCGGGCACAAGATGCTCATCCAGGTGGCTGATTTGTGCGGCACCCCTCAGTGCGGCCCGGCCTGTGCCGATGGCCTGCTGCAGCTCCTGCAGGCGCTGGGCCGTGTCGTCCTCGTCGGAGTCCTGACTGCCGGACCCGGCCGTCCCGTCGTCAGCCGAGCGCCTCCCGCAGCGCGGGCAGCAGCGTCTTCGCCGACCAGTCCAGGTACTCCGGCTGCGAGTCGCCGCCGATCTGGACGAGGGCGATCTCCTCGAACCCGGCCTCGGCGTAGGGGCGTACGGCCTCCACAAAGGCGTCCGGGTCGTCACCGCACGGGATGGAGGAGGCGACGTCGTCGGAGGTCACGAACTGTGTCGCGGACTCGAAGGAGTCCGGATGCGGCAGTTCGGCGTTGACCTTCCAGCCGAGCCCGAACCAGCGGAACTGGGCGTGCGCCCGCTTGATCGCGGTGTCCCGGTCGGGGTCGTAACACACCGGCAGCTGGCCCACCCGGCCCTTGCCGGTGCCACCGTGCCGGTCGAAGGCCTCCAGCAGCCCCTTCTTCGGCTCGGTGGCGATGACCAGGTCGGCGAGACGCCCCGCCAGCTTGCAGGACCGCTCGCCGGAGACCGCGATGCCGATCGGCGGCGGCTGGCTTGGCAGGTCCCAAAGCCGGGCCGACTCCACGTCGTAGTGCGTGCCGTGGTGGGTGACGTGCCCGCCCTCGAACAGGGCGCGGATGATCTCCACCGCCTCCTCGAGCATCTCGTGGCGTACGTCGACCGGGGGCCAGCCGCCGCCCACCACGTGCTCGTTAAGGTTCTCGCCGGCGCCCAGCCCGAGCCGGAACCTGCCGTCGCACAGCAACTGCATGGTCGCCGCCTTCTGCGCCACCACCGCCGGGTGGTAGCGGATCAGGGGGCAGGTCACGTATGTCATCAGCGGAATGCGCGAGGTGGCCTGCGCGGCGGCGCCGAGCACGCTCCACGCGTAGGGGGCGTGGCCCTGCGAACGAAGCCACGGAAAGTAGTGGTCGGAGGTCACCGAGAAGTCGAAGCCGGCCTCCTCGGCGCGCACCACGTGGTCCACCAGGTCACGGGGGCCGGCCTGCTCGGTCATCATCGTGTATCCGATTTGCACCATGGGGGGCGAGTCCCCGGGCTGCCGGTCCGAAAACGGCCGGGGGCGCGAGGTCAGTCCTTTGGCTCCTGAAAGGTCTGCAGGAAGGTCCGCAGGGCCAGGCGGTTGGCGGGGTCGTCCCAAGTCCCTGCCGGGGTGGTGAAGCGCAGGGAGAAGCCGTCCCCGCCGCCGAGCAGGAAACCGCGTCCGAAGGTGTGCACCTGTGCCTCCCCGGATCCGGACAGCCACTCCAGGTCGGCGGCCTTGTGCCCCTGGTAGGTGGTGGCCTGGACGCTGCGGACCTGGTGGTATCCCGGGAGCCGCTCCAGATCCGGTTCGACGTCGTCACGCCATACGGCGACCGGGTCCGGGCCCACGCGCTCGCTGTGGGTGACGGCGAGGGTCGGGGAGTCGCCGCCCGTGCCGAAGGTGACGCGGTAGGCGCGATCGGGCACGCGTGAGGTGGTCAGCCGTTTCCAGCCGTCCGGCAGGGCCACCGAGAAGCCCTCGGGAGCGGTGTAGCGGTGGTAGCCGGCCGGGAGGGCGGGGGAGTCTGTGGGCCTGGGGCCGGCACTCGGGCCGGCGCTGCGGCTCGGGCGGGGGCTGACGTTCTCGGTGCGCTTGGCCGGCGGGGCGGCCGAGGCGCCGGACCGGGCAGGTCCGTCGGCCGTGGAGGCACCGGAGCGATGGTGGGTCGCGACCAGCACGGCGGCCACGACGGTGATGACGGCCAGCGCGGTTCCGGCCGCCATCATGTGGCGGCCGCGGCCCGGGCCGGCGTGCCGCACGGCCGCGTACGCGCTGCGCAGCCGGGGGGCCGGGGCGGGGTACCGGTCGGCGTCCGCGTCCAGGGCCCGGGTCAAGGCCTCGCGCACCACCGGTCGCGTCAGCCGCTCCCCGGAGCTCTTGCGCAGCAGCCCCTGGACAGCCTGGGTGAGCGGGCCGGTGCGCAGTGGGGTGCGCAGGGGCAGCCGGTCCACGGCCTGCAGGGTGGCCTCGGGTCGGCCGCGGTCGCGGAACGGAGGCCGGCCCTCGACCGACGTGTAGAGGATCGCGCCCAGCGCCCACAGGTCGGCGGCCGGCCCGATGCGCTCGTCGCGGGCCTGTTCCGGTGAGGCGTACGACGGTGCCGTGAGCCTCGGGGCCAGGGTCGCGCCCGCCAGCCCGAACCCGGCGACGACGACCGGGCCCGCGTCCCGGACGAAGACCTGGCCGGGGCTCAGCTCGCCGTGGGTGATGCCCTCGTCGTGCGCGGCCTGCAGCACATCGAGGAGTTCGAGGCCGATCCGCGCCGCCCGCACCGGGTTGCACGGGCCTTCACGGTCGAGGAGTTCTCCGAGCGGGGTGCCGTCGATCCACTCCGTGACCGTCCACAGGGCGCCCGCCTCCACGACGGCGTCGACGACGGTGGCGACCCTGCCGGGGCACAGGAGCCGCATGATCTCGGAGGTGCGGACGACACGGGCCGTGGCGCGACGCAGGGTGTCCGCGTCGCAGGTCTCGGGGAGGACGATCTGTGACACCAGGCGGGGCTGGTTCACCGTCACGTCCTCGGCGGACCACCACAGGCGATTCGTCTCGCGCGCGAAGACCTCGAGGAGCCGGTAGCGGCCGGCGATCAACTCGTGTGCGGAGACGTGCGCCTTGACCATGGTCATCCCTCGCTGAACCCCTGACTCGTCCTTTCCCAGAGGTACGCGGGGGGTGCGGGGGTGCGTTCAACGAATCCTCAACTCCGAACCCCTTCCTGCCTTTTATTCACTACTTCGAAAGGGCTTGCGAGTTAGGGAAAACGGCTCACGGCCGGGCATCGACCTGCGGGTAACCGACGGTAAACGCCCGGCGGCCAGTGCGTCAGAGCAGTCCGAAGCGGTCCGCCCATCCGATGAGCTCCCCGGGTGCCGCATTGCCCCCGCACACCACGAGCCCGAGCCGGGCGCCGTCACCGACCCGCGCCACGACCTGCCGGGCCGCCGGCAGCAGACAGCCCGCGGCCGGCTCCGTCCACAGCTTGGCCCGGTCGGCGAGATCCAGGCAGCCCTGCACGGCCTCCCGGTCCGGCACCACCAGAACCTCCTCGACCAGCGCTGACACATGGTCGTACGTCAGCCGGGACACCGACGGCGCACTCAACGTGGTGACGAGCGAGGACACCGGCACCCGCACCGGACCGCCCGCCCGCAGCGCGGCGGCCATGGCCTCGGCGCCCTCCGTCTCCACACCCCACACCCGCACGTCCGGGCGCCGGGCGCGCAGCGCGGCCGCCACCCCGGAGATCAGACCCCCGCCGCCGACGCTGACGATCACGTCCGTCAGTTCCCCGGCGTCCTCGCCGAACTCCAGCCCCACCGTGCCCTGTCCGGCGATCACGACCGGATCGTCGAACGGGTGGACCAGGGTCAGTCCCTCGTCCCGCAGCCGGAGCACCAGCTCGAAGGCGCTGTCCATGCCGTCGGTCAGCCGCACCGACGCCCCGGCCTCCTCGGCCAGCTCGATGGAGCGCGTCGGCGCGGTGCGCGGCATGACCACGGTCGCCTTCACGTCGAGAGCCGCCGCCATCACGGCGAGGGCGATCCCGTGGTTGCCGCCGCTGACCGCGACCACGCCGGCCGCCCGCTCGGCCTCGCTCAGCGACAGCAGCCTGGCCGTCGCCCCGCGCGCCTTGAACGACCCGGTCCGCTGGAGCAGTTCGAGCTTGGCGGTGACCGGGACGCCGAGCAGTGCCGTGAGGCCGGGGCTCGGTACCGTCGGCGTCCGTACGACGTGTCCGGCGATCCGTCGGGCGGCGGCTTCGATGTCCGAGATGCCGATCAAGGTGGTTCACCTTCCCGGCGCGGGGGTGGGAACCGCGCCGCCGACACCGTGGCCCGCGGGCCCGTCCACGGTCAACGCGGTTTCACAGATGGCGACCCGCCAGGAGGTCGAGCAGGCCGAGCAGCTCGTCGACGGGTCCGGCGGCCAGTGTCGGTTCCGCGAGCAGGGCCCGTGCGGCGGCGGTGTGCGCGCGGGCCTCGGCCAACGCCGCCGCACGGCCGCCCGCCTCCTCGATCAGTGCGGACGCCTCCTCGACGTGCCCGGGGGAGTCCAGGAGCGCGAGCAGGTGGCGGGCCCGGGGGGAGCCGAGCGCCGCCAGGACCGGGAAGGTCTTCTTGCGCTCCCGCAGATCGCCGCCCACCGGCTTGCCGGTGACGGCCGGGTCGCCCCAGAGGCCGAGCACGTCGTCCACCAGTTGGAAGGCGACCCCCAGATGGCGCCCGGCGCGGTCCAGCGCGGCCACGGCCGGCTCGGGAGCCCCGCCGAGCGCCGCCCCCAGCGCCGCTGCGCAGCCCAGCAACGCGCCCGTCTTGTGCTCCGCCATCGCCCGGTACTCCTCGGGCGTGACCCGCTCCGGCCCGCCGAAGGGCCGCGCCGCGAACAGCAGGTCGTCGGCCTGCCCGCGCACCAGATCGGCCAGGGCGGCGGACAGCAGCCGTACGGCACGGGGGCCGCCCGGCGCCGCGGCGAGCGTCTCCACGGCCAGCGCGAACAGGGCGTCCCCGGCGAGCACCGCGGGACCCGTGCCGTACGCCTTCCACACAGCGGGCCGGCGGCGCCGCGTCGCGTCGCCGTCCATGATGTCGTCGTGGAGCAGCGAGAAGGCGTGCACGAGCTCCACCGCGACCGCCGCCGGGACCCCGGCCCGCGCGTCGGCTCCGGCCGCCCGAGCGCCCAGCACCGCCAGCGCCTGCCGTACGCCCTTGCCGCCGGGCGCGGCGGCGGGCGCGCCGCCGACCTCGCACCAGCCGAAGGAGTACGCGGCCATCTCGGCCACCCACGGATGCAGCCGCCCCACTGCCTCCGTCAGTGCGGGACGCACCAACTCGCGGCACTGGTCGAGGACTTCGGCAGCCGAGGGCGGTGCCTGCACCGCCGAGGAGAGCGCGGTCACCGTACGACCTCCGCGACCAGGCCGAACTCCTCCTGGGCCCGGGCCACCATCTCCCGCGCGTGCCGCAGTCCGCTGCGCTCCAGGACCCGTGCCAGCTCGGCGAGTTCGGCCGCCGTCTCGGCGCGGTCGCGGCCGAGGCGGGCCAGCGACTTGGCGAGGCCCAGCCGCGCCAGCGCCTCGCCGCGCGGCTCGCTCATCGCGCGGAACTCCTCGAGGGCGAGCTCGTACAGGTCCCGGGCCTCGGCATACCGCCCGGCCCGGTAGAAGACGTTGCCACGCATCTTGTGGTTGTAGGCGAGCGCGCTGGACAGGTTCATCGCCCGGCAGGTGGCCTCCGCCCGTGCCAGCAGCTCCAGCGCCCGCTCGGTGTCCCGTCCCGGACCGAGAGGACGTCGGCGAGTCCGCGCAGTGCCCAGGCGTGCCCGCGCCGGTCCTCGGACCGCTCGGCTATCTCCGCCGCCTCCTCGAAGAGCGCGTACGCCGTGTCGAAGTCCCCGGTGTTGCGGTGGATCTGTGCGATGCCCTCCAACGCCCAGACCGTGTGCCGGGCCTCCCCGCGCCTGCGGGCCTCGGCCAGCAGCTGCTCGTGCAGGCGGCGCACCGCCTCGTAGTCGCCCTGGATGCGGCCGGTCTCCGCGAGGCCCGCCAGGGAGTAGCCGCGGACGACGATGTCGCCGCCCTTTTCGCCGAGTTCTGCCGCGAGCCCGAGCAGTCGCCACGCCAGCGGGAACGCCCCGCGCTGCCGGGCGAGGGTGCCGCCGCTCCACAGCGCCCAGGCCATCGCGGCCGTGTCCCCGGCCTGGCGGGCCGCCCGGTAACTGGCCTTCCAGGCCCGGTCGGCGTCCCGCACCTGGCCGAGCCGCCGGTGCGCCTCGGCGACCGCGAGTCCGCAGCGGGCCGCTTCGTCGGGGCGGCCCGACCGCTCGGCCTCGCGCAGCCGCTCGGTGCCCTCGGCCAGCACGTCGACCAGCGAGGAGTTCACGGACAGGGTGGTCATGGCGCCCTGGTACTCCGGGGCGAAAGCCTTGCCGTACATGCGTCCCTTTCTATACACGACGTGTATACATAGCGTGTATAGCGCGCCGGAAACACGCCCTGACCCGGGGGCCAGGGCTTGGTCTGTCGTCGGTCAAGACGCGGGTACGGCGAGGGGGGTTGCCTGTGCGGCGCAGATCACGTCAGGGGCCCCTCAGTGCTGCTGCGCCTTCTGGGGCGTCGCCTCGCTCGGCCGGACCACGACGACCCCCTCCCCTTGGAGCATCAGCTGTACGGCCTCCCCGGAACCGCCGCGCAGCATCGAGCCGATCGACTGGGAACGGTGCAGGGAGGTCTGCAGCTGCGCGGTCCAGCCGACCACCGCGTCCGTGTCGACGTACACCGGGTACTGCGCCGAGACCGGTATGACCAGCGGGTTGCCCTCACAGACCAGACCGAGCCGGCCGTGCCCGCGGAACACACTGTTGAACAGACCGCCGCCGGCGATGCCCGAGCCCTTCACGGTCTTGATCTCGTACGACAACGAGGGGTCGAAGCACAGGACGTTGCGGCCGTTGACGGTGAACTGGTCACCCGGCTCGACCTCGACGATGAAACAGTTCTGCGCCTCGTGCGCGAACCAGACCTCGCCCTGCCCGCGCACCGTCATCAGGGGCAGCCCCTCACCGGTGACCGCGCGCTTGAGCATGCCGCCCACGCCCTGGCCCTTGCGCTCGGACTGGAGGTCGCCGCGGTACGCGATCATCGCGCCCTGCCGGGCGTACATCTCGCCGTTCACCGCGTACTTGATGCACTTGGCGTTCTCGACGGACATGCCGGGCTCGACGGCCGGCTGCACCACGTGCTCCTGGGAAAAGAGATCACCCTTCATGCGGGGCATCGTGTCCCGGACGGTGGCATTCCGCCAAGATCACGGAACGTGCCCGTTCAGCCACTGGACAGCTGGGCCCCGCAGACGCCCGCCCGGCCGCCGCCGGTGATGCCGGCGCCGCCGCCGACCTGCCCGCCTCCGTCCGTGACGAGGACGGACACCAGGAAGGGCCCGGGCACCCGCAACCGCAGCGCACCGCCCGGCACAGGCAGGTTCCCGCGGAGAAGCGGCTCGCTCGTCACATCGTGAGGAACGTGGGCCAGGGCCACGAGAGTTCCCGGAATCCGTCGACGAACGGCCCGGTGTCCTGCCCAGGGGCGCGGGGAACTGCGCGAGCAGTCCCCACACACCCGCACCCGGCCCCGAGGCCCCTACTCCCTCACATCCCCATGCCGCGCCATGACCGCCGAGCCGCCCGGCGACTTCGCCTGCTTCCCGCAGAACGCGGACTCCAGCACCCCCGCCAACGTGGTGAGCACCTTCCCGTTGTTCGAGGTGTTGGCGGCAGCGGTGACACTGCGCTTGCCGTCCTTCGTGGCGAACGCGTACGTGTAGTAGCCCTGGACCGCCCCCGTGTGGCCGTACACCGAGATCCCGCAGGACAGGTCGCGGCGACGCAGCCCGAGTCCGTACGACGTCGTGCTGTCGACCCGTGTGAAGCGCTCCATCTCCGCGAGCCGCGCCGAGGAGAGCAGCTTCCCGCCGAGCAACGCGGAATAGAAGGTGTTCAGGTCCTTGGCGCTGGAGATGATGGCACCCGCGCTCTGCGCCCAGGACACCGTCTGGGCGGTCGCGTCGACCAGCTGGGCGCCGGCCGTGTCCGGGGTGAGGTAGCCGTGGGCGTACCGGCCCGGGATCCCGGTGTCGGGGTGGACGTAGAAGGTGTCGAGCAGCCTCAGCGGCTTGACGATGCGGTTCTCGTACGCGGCCTTCACGGGCTGTCCGGTGAGCTTCTCGATGAGCAGGCCCGCGACGACGAAGTTGGTGTTGGAGTAGGAGTAGGCGGCGCCGGGCGCGTTGGTGCGGGGCTTCTTCAGGGAGAGCTGGACCAGCTGCTGGTAGGTGAAGACCTTGTCGCGTACCGCCTCGAAGCCGGACACGCTCTTGGCGAACATGTCGTTGGTGTAGTCGTACAGTCCGCTGCGGTGACTCAGTACGTGCCGGACCGTGATGTGGTCGTCCGGCAGCAGTTTGGGCAGGTAGCGGTTGACCGGGGCGTCCAGGTCCAGCTTGTGCTCGTCGGCCAGCTGCAGCAGGACGACGGCCGAGAAGGACTTGGTGACACTGCCGATGCGGAAGCGGTCCTCGGTGCTGATGCCCTGCCGCGTGCCGCGGTCGGCGACTCCCCGGGTCAGCCGGTAGGTGCTGCCGTTGTCGTCGATCTCGGCCAGCGCGCCCGGCGCGCCCTGCGTCACCGCCGTGCGCAGCACCTCGTCGAGGCCTGTGGCGTCGGGCGCCGGCAGCGTCGTCGACGCGCGGGCGTCCGCGTCTGCGGTCGCCCGCGCCGGGACCGCGAGCAGCGACATGACGACCGCTCCGAGCACCGCACCCCTGCTCACCGTTGCTGAGACCATCCGGCCACTCCCGTCCTCGCGGTATGTGATGCGACATCGGTCACATTCAGGCCTGGGAACCTAGGCGATGGGGGCTACGTCTCCACAGCCGACACACAGTTGGTCGTCCCGCGATCACTCTGTGGCAGGCATATGTAAAGGATTCCTCTAGAAATCCGCGAAATGGATCATTCCGGCTTTACGTGCGCATGACTGATCCGGAAGGGTTACCGCCCGGGGCCCGACCAGCCCCCGTGGCGCCCAACGGCGCCATGCATCAAGGCGGTTGGTGATCCCTGCCGCCTTCGATCGAAGGAACCCTGATCAGATTGCGTAGAGCGCACATACGCAGCGTGGCGGTCGCCGTCGCGGTGACGACGGCTGCCACGGGCCTGGCCGGTACGGCCTTCGCGGGTCCCTCCACGGGGGTGGAGCGGTCCGCCGCGTCCGCCGCCACGACCGCCACGGTGGTGGTGGAGGCGGCGCGCACCGCGGCCTTCGCCCACACCGCGGCGACGGGCGTCTCGCAGGGCGACGAACTCCACGCCCAGGACGTGTTGATCGACCCCGAGGGTGCGCGCCACGTCCGTTTCGTCCGCACGCACAATGGACTCCCGGTGCTCGGCGGCGACCTCGTCGTCCACCTGACCCGGCAGCTGGCCTACACGGGGGTCACCGGCGCGGCGGACCACTCCGTCAAGCCCGCCACCGCCGAGGCCAAGCTGACCGCCAGTCAAGCCGCGGCGAAGGCCGCCCAGGTCGCCAAGGGCGACGCGGGCAGCGCCCAGCTGGTCGTGGACGCCCGCGGCGGTTCCTCCGCCCTCGCCTACCAGGTGACGGTGACCGACAAGGGCAGCGCCAGCACCGTCGTCATCGACGCCGTCACCGGCAAGGTGCGCAGCAACACGCCCGACGCCGACGAGTTCCTGTCGCCGAAGCTGATCGACACACTGCGCGAGCGCGGTGAGACGATCGACCCGGCCACCGGCACCGCCTCCGCCGACGCCGGGCTGCTCGGCTCGGGCGTCTCCGGCGCCACCCACTACCCGGCCACCGCGCACGGCACCGGCAAGACGCTCTTCGTGGGCAACGTCGGCCTGACCACCACGGCGACCTCGCGCGGCCACTACCAGCTCAAGGACCCGAGCCGGTACGGCACCGAGACGCGGGACGCCAAGGGCAAGTACACCGAGAGCTTCGGCGCGGGCACGAAGTTCACCAACACCACCAACGTGTGGGGCAACGGCAAGACCTCCAGCCGTGCCAGTGCCGCCGCCGACGCCCAGTACGGCGTCACCAAGACCCTGGACTTCTACAAGAAGACCTTCAACCGCAAGGGCATCGCCAACAACAGCAAGGCCGCCCGCGCGATGGTCCACTGGGGCAACAAGGTCGCCAACGCCTTCTGGGACCCGACCTGCAACTGCATGCTGTACGGCGACGGCGACGGCGACATGTTCAAGAAGCCGCTCGTCGTCCTCGACGTCACCGGTCACGAGCTGACCCACGGTGTCGTGGAGGCGACCGCGAAGCTCGAGCCGACCTACGTCGACCAGGACGGCAACCAGTACGGCGAGCCCGGCTCGCTGAACGAGTCGCTCGCGGACATCTTCGGCTCCAACGTGGAGTTCTACGCCAACAACGCGAAGGACACCCCGGACTACCTGGTCGGCGAGAAGCTGGGTCTGCAGCAGAAGTTCCTGCGGCGCCTGGACCACCCGTCGCTCGACAAGCTCGAGGGCACGATCGACTACTGGGACCCGAGCACCTACTACACCGAGGTGCACGCCGGTTCCGGTGTCTCCTCGCACGCCTACTACCTCCTCGCGGAGGGCAGCGGCAAGAAGAGGATCGGCAGCGTGAACTACGACTCGCCGACGTACGACGGCTCCACGGTCAAGGGCATCGGCCGCACCAAGGCCACGGCCATCTTCTACCGTGCGCTGACCCGCTACATGGTCTCCACCACCGACTTCCACGACGCGCGCGTCGCGACGCTGAAGGCGGCAAAGGACCTGTACGGCGCGAACAGCACCGAGTACAACACGGTGGACAAGGCGTGGGCCGCGGTCAACGTCACCGCCGCCAACACGCCGGCCGCCCGCCACTGACGGACGGCACCGCACACCGGCACCACCGGATGCCCCGCCCCGCGCGGGGCATCCGCATGTCCGCCGGGGCCCGGCCCGGAGCGTCACCGCAGGTCGGCAACAGCCCCGCAAGCCGCTGGGGGTCCGCTCCGCAGTGATGTACGACAGGCGGCTGTTCGCGAGCCGCCCCGATGACGTGGTCGTCGTGCACTTCACCCAGAAGGGCGGCGGCCGCTGCACCGGCACCGTGACGCTCGAAGGCACGCACGGAGAGAAGGCGTCCGGCGCCACCTCCTTCGCGGGTGCCCTCCCCAACGGATCGCGGTACGCGGCCGCGGTCACCGCGCGCGGCAGCGGCGGCACCGTCCGTGTCGACGGCTGCCGCGTCACCTTCTCCAAATGCACGGACCTGACCGTCGTGGTCAGCGGCGGCACCGACTACGCGCCCGACGCCTCCGCCCACTACCGGAACCCCTCCCTCGCAAACCCACCGAGGTGCGGATCCGCAGCGTCGGCGGGACGATGACCTCCGTGGGATACGCAGGCACATCCCGGACGGTCCGCCACGTGCCCGGCGAGTACGTCACGCTCAGGGACCTCGCCCGGTGACCGGCCGGTTCCGGCGCGTCTGCCGCATCGCAGCCGTCCTGCTGGTGGCCGTCGCCTGTCAGTCCGTACCCGCCCGCGCGGCCGCCCCGCTTGCCCGGGCCACCATCCGGGCCTCGGGAGTGGTCACCTGGGCGGCGAGCGCCGACCGCCTGGGCGAGGGCAGCGCCGACCGCGGCTACCGGCTCGTCGTGCACACCAGCGTCGGCGGCAGCGACCTGCGCGTTCGCCTGTCCAACGCCTTCGGCGACCGCCCGCTGAGCCTGGACAGCGTGTACGCCGGCCTGCAGAGCCAGGGCGCCGCACTCCGGCCGGGCAGCAACCGCCGGCTGACCTTCGGCGGAGCGCGCACGGCCACCGTTCCGGCCGGCGCCTTCGTCTGGAGCGACCCGCTGCCCGGAGAGGTCCCCGCCGCCGTCAACCTGGTCGTCAGCCTGCACACCCCGGACGCGGTGGGACCGGCCACCGGCCACGGGATGGCCATGCAGACGTCGTACCTCGCCCAGGGCGACCACACCGCCGAGGACAGTGCGGGCAACTGGTACCTGACGACCGGCTCCTGGTGGTACCTCGACGCCGTCTCCGTGCGCCCGGCGAGCACCGCCACCGGTGCCGTGGTGGCGCTCGGCGACTCCGTCACCGACGGCTGGCAGTCCACCACCGACCGCAACCGGCGCTGGCCCGACTATCTCGCCCGGCGCCTGAGCACGGCGGGCACGACGGTCGAGGGCGTGGCCAACGAGGGGATCTCCGGCAACAAGGTGCTCGCGGACGGCGCCGGGCAGAGCGCCCTCAACCGGCTGGACCGGGACGTCCTCTCCCAGCCCGGCGTGCACACCGTCTTCCTCTTCGAGGGCGTGAACGACCTCAAGGCCCACACCGGCGTCACCGCGGCCGGCCTCGTCGCCGGC
Organism: Streptomyces sp. NPDC007905; assembly: GCF_042959345.1. Classification (NCBI taxonomy): domain Bacteria; kingdom Bacillati; phylum Actinomycetota; class Actinomycetes; order Kitasatosporales; family Streptomycetaceae; genus Streptomyces; species Streptomyces sp. NPDC007905. The sequence goes on from NZ_JBIBKS010000028.1 coordinate 51,981, forward strand.
TACCGGAGGATCGCGCAGCGGACGCACGCGGCCGGGAAGTGCGTGGTCGCCGCGACCGTCGGCCCGTTCAAGGGCTGGTCCGAATGGGACCCGGCCGCCGAAGCCGTACGCCAGGACGTCAACCGGTTCATCCGCACCAGCGGGGAGTTCGACGCGGTCACCGACTTCGACCGCACCCTGAGCAGCCCCTACGACCCCGAACGGATCCTGCCCCTCTTCGACAACGGCGACCATCTGCACCCCGACGACAAGGGCATGCAGGCTCTGGCCGACACCGTCGACCCGCACAGCCTCGACTGCCCGCGCTGACACTCCGGCCGGCCGGACCCGGCCGGCTCCGGTGGGATCAGCCCTTGGCGGTGGGCGATCGCCACCACCGCCGTACGGCTCGCGGCGCCCAGCCCGGCGAGGATGCCGGAGACGTGCGGCCGTCCTGCCGGTGATGAACAGTTCTCGCCGATCTGCCGGTTGCTGCGCCCGTGCGCGAGCAGCCGCAGCACGTCCCGCTCCCGCGCGGTCAGCGGTGACACGCGGTCCTCGCTGCGCGAGCTGCCCATGGGGCGGCCCGGCGGATCCGCTCCAGCAGCGGCGCCGCGCCCAGCGCGGCCGCCGTCGAGCGGGCCTCGCGCGCCTGCTCCGCCTCCTCGCGCCGCTCCACGGCCGGCAGGGCGGCGGCGTACCGCAGCCGGCACCGCGCCCGCTCGTAGGCCCCGACACGGCCGACGCCCATTCCGCCTCGGCGCGCGTCAGCCGCCTGCCCCTCCGGATCGGCGCGCCGGCCACGCCTGCCCCGCCGGATCCTTCGAGCGGCCGTCCGCGCCGCGCTCGGCCGAGGCACGAGCCCGCTCCACCGGGTCGGCCGCGAAGTCCGTGCAGCGGCGCAGCTCCGGCGCCTGGCCGCCACGGCGCAGCTCGGGCGTGGGTGACCTGTGCCGGTTTCAGCGCAGCGTCTCGGCCCAGTTCGCCGGCACCCGCCCCGCCGGACCCGGCGCCGGCTGGTCGGCGGGATGGCTGACCGGCGGCGCGAGTTCGGGACCGCAGTCGTACACCTCGTTCGTGTCGTAGTTCCAGAACCAGGCCTCACCCGGCTCGTAGCTGCGGATCACCGGATGCCCGGTGGCCCGGTAGTGGGCCGTGGCGTGCTTGGCGGGGGAGTCGTCACAGCAGCCGATGTGGCCGCACGTCGCGCAGCGGCGCAGGTGGAACCACCAGCCGCCGGCCTCGTCGCACTCCACGCACCCGGTGCCGCTCGGCGGAACACCCGGGTCGATCGCGGCCTCGTCACTCATGCCGCCTCCTCGGGGGTCGAAGCGGACGCCTCGTCCGGCACCTCGGCGGTCAGCGGCAGCAGCACCTGGAATCGGGTGTCGCCGGGCACCGACTCGACCTGCAGCGTGCCGTGGTGCTTGTTGACGACGATCCGCCAGGAGATGTCCAGGCCGAGACCGGTGCCCTGGCCGACCGGCTTGGTGGTGAAGAACGGGTCGAAGATACGGCTTCTGATCTCCGGTGGGACGCCGGGCCCGGTGTCCCGGAACTCGACCAGCAAGCGCTCGTGGTCCAGCGCGGTCCGCACGGTCAACGTACCCTGGCCGCCCGCGCCGTTGATGGCGCACACCGCGTTGTCGATCAGGTTGGTCCACACCTGGTTCAGTTCCGCCGGGTAGCCGGGGATCTGCGGGAGCGTGCGGTCGTACTCCTTGACCACCTGGATGCGCGGGCCGATCTTGCCGGACAGCATCAGCAGGGTGCTGTCGAGCAGTTCGTGCACGTCCACCACCCGGTAGGGCGCCCGGTCCAGCTGCGAGTACTGCTTGGCCGCGTCGACGAGGTGCGAGATACGGGTGGTGGAGTCCTCGATCTCGTTCATCAACAGCTCGGTCTCGACGGTGTAGTTGAGCCAGCCGACCGCGCCGGGCAGGATCTCCTCGCCCACGGCCGCCGCGACCTGCTCCAGCCAGTCGACGTCGAGGCCCGCCTGCACGAAGGTGGGCGCCAGCTGCCAGCCGTAGTCGATGCCGTGGTCCTCCAGCCAGTCCGTGAGCGTGTCCTCGCGGTCGGAGGCCTCCAGCGGACCGAGCGCCGGCGCCTTGACCACCCGCTCGGCGGTGCGCTCCTGGATCTCGATCAGGCTCGCCAGCGCGTCGCGGGAGAACGGGCCCTCGGCGATGACGGCGAGCTTGTGCCGCATCTTGGCCACCCGCTCCCGCAGGGTGGCCGTGGCCCGGACGGCGGCCGCCGCCGGGTTGTTCAGCTCGTGGGTGAGCCCGGCCGACAACGAGCCGAGCGCCAGCAGCCGCTCCCGCTGGCCGATTGCGGCCTGGGCGCTCTTCGAGCCGAAGAAGAGCCCCTCCAGCAGGTGCACGGCCATCGGGAACCACTCGCTCATGACCTCGGCGAAGGTGTCCGCCGGCAGGACGAAGAACCGCGTCGGCTCCGTCACCCGCATCGAGTTGTTGTACACCTGCCGGACCCGGTCCCCGAGGTAGGCCTGCATGGCACCCGCGTACACCCCGCGCTGCGAGGTCCGGTTGACCTCCACGTCGTCCCCGCCGACGCGCCGTGAGAGCACGACCGTGCCCTCGACCATCACGAAGAAGCAGGTGGCGGGGTCACCCTCGGTGTACACCGGGCCGGGCTGGAACAGCTCCACCCGCCCCTCGCTGCACAGCCGCCCGAGCTGCTCGGGCGCCAGCTTCTCGAAGAGGAACAGGGAGCCGATGTCCTTGGGGTTGCACGGCATCACCTGCCCGCTCATGACTGCTCCAGATACCGGTGGACGAGCATGACGGCCATGGCTCCCTCTCCGACGGCGGACGCGACGCGCTTGGCGGACTCGGCGCGCGCGTCGCCCGCGACGAACACGCCGGGAATGCTGGTCTCCAGGTGGTACGGCGGCCGGTCCAGCTCCCAGCCCGTCGGCGGGCGCCCGTCGGCGGACAGATCCGGCCCGGCCAGGATGAACCCGCGCTCGTCGCGCAGCACCGTGTCGCCCAGCCAGTCGGTGAGCGGGGCGGCGCCGATGAACACGAACATCCACTGGGCTTCGACCTCTTCGGTCTCACCGGTCGCCACATGACGCAGCGTCAGGTGATCCAGACGGCCGGAGCCGTGCGCCGCGTCGACCACCGTGTGACTGCGCACCGCGATGTTCGGCGCCTCGTCGATCTGCTGGATCAGGTAGTACGACATCGACGCCGACAGGTCGGGGCCGCGCACCAGCAGCGTCACCGACTTGGCGAACCTGGACAGGTACATCGCGGCCTGTCCCGCGGAGTTGGCGCCACCGACGATGTACACGTCGTGCCCCTGGCAGGAGGACGCCTCGGTCAGCGCGGAGCCGTAGAACACCCCGCAGCCGGTCAGGTCGGTGCAGCCCTCGGCCTCCAACTGCCGGTACTGCACCCCCGTCGCCAGGATGATGCTGTGCGCCGCGATCGCCGAGCCGTCCGCGAACCGTACGACCCGCGCCGCCCCGTTGATCTCCAGTCCCGTCACCTCGCGCGCGGTGAGGATCTCGGCGCCGAACTTGGCGGCCTGCCGTCGCGCCCGGTCGGTGAGCTGGGCGCCGGAGACACCGTCCGGGAAGCCGAGGTAGTTCTCGATCCGGGAGCTCTGCCCGGCCTGACCGCCGGTCGCCGAGCGCTCCACGAGCACCGTTCTGAGCCCCTCCGAGGCTCCGTACACGGCAGCCCCGAGCCCGGCCGGGCCACCGCCGATCACGACGAGGTCGTAGAAGTCGGCCGTCGGCATCGTCGCCAGACCCACCCGCGCGGCCAGCTCGGGTACCTCGGGCTCGACCAGCACCGCGCAGTCCGGGGTGATCACGAGCGGCAGCCGCTGCCCGTCCTGCCCGGCCGCGGCCAGCAGCCGCTGTCCCTCCGGCTCCTCGACCGAGTACCAGCGGTACGGCACCTGGTTGCGGGCCAGGAACTCGCGCACGTCCGACGACCGCGCCGACCACCGGTGCCCGACGACCTTGGTGCTGGGTACGGGCTTGTAGGCGCTGGTGCGCCAGGCTTGAAGCAGATCGTCCAGCACCGGATAGAGCTTCTCCTCCGGCGGGTCCCACGGCTTGAGCAGATAGTGGTCCAGGTCGACGACGTTGATCGCGTCGATCGCCGCGTTGGTGTCCGCGTACGCCGTCAGCAGCACCCGGCGCGCCCCCGGATACACGTCCAGGGCCTCTTCCAGGAACTCGATGCCGTTCATCTGCGGCATCCGGTAGTCGGCGAGGATCACGGCCACCAGGTCGCCGCGCAGCTTCAGCTCGCGCAGCGCCTGAAGCGCCGACTCGCCGGACTCGGCGCGCACGATCCGGTACGACTCGCCGTAGCGCCGTCTGAGGTCACGGGCGACGGCGCGGGAGACTCCCGGGTCGTCGTCCACGGTCAGGATGACGGTCCGCGCTGCGTCGGCGGCCTGTGCCATGCCTCTCCCACCCCGAGCGGTTTGATCCACGGCACGGCGTCGCTGGGCCCACCGCGCCGGTTCCCGCCCATCGTATGTTCGATCGCCAGGGTTCGCTCCGGTATACGGCAGCGACCGGTGTCTCCGCCGGGGCACTCCCCGAGCACGCAGAACTTGATCGCTTCTTTCTCGGGTACGGGTAGGAAGGAAGAGCCCCGGCAGCCGTCCGGAGCCGGCCGGATCCCGTCCTCGTCGGAGGCGTCGTTGACCACCGCCCACCCGAGCGCCTCTGCCCACCAGCGGCCGACGGCCACGGGGTCGGCCGCGGCGACGCCCAGCTGTTCCCCCGCACGGACATGACCGCGGCGTGGTGAAGACTGGCCCCGAGCGATGAAGGACGAGGAGGCCCACGCATGGCACGCCCGATCACGGCAGGGGTGGACGGTACGGAGGAGAGCCTGGCCGCGCTGGGCTGGGCGGTCCGGGAGGCCGTACGCCGGGGGCTGCCGCTGCGCGTGGTGCACGTGTGGCGCTACGAGAAGACGCTCGCCACGGCCGACCGGGACACGCAGCACGGCTGGGTGTCGGACGGGGTGACGCGGGCCGTGCGCTCCGTCTCCGGGCGGCATCCGGAGCTGGACGTGAGCGTGGACGTGCTGGAGGGCGGCGCCGTCGAGGCGCTGGCCGGTGCGGCGGCGGATGCCGAGATGCTGGTGCTCGGCTCGCGGGGGCACGGCCGGGTGGTCGGGTTCCTGCTCGGCTCCGTCGGTCAGCAGGTGATCGCCGAGGCGACCCGGCCCGTGGTGCTGGTGCGCGCCGGGGACCAGCCGGCGGCGGAAGCGGCCGGACGGGACGTGGTCGTCGGCCAGCACGGCGGCCCCGAGGACAGCGCGGCCGCGCTGCGGTTCGCGTTCGAGACGGCGGCCGCGCGGGGCGCCACCGTCCGGGCGGTACGGGCCTGGACCCTGCCGCCCGTCTTCGCCTACAGCCCCGGCTCGCTGAAGCTCCTGGACGACGTCGGCGGCCTCGAGCCGTACGAGAAGCAGGCTCTGGCGGAGGCGCTGCGGCCGTGGCGGGAGCGCTTCCCGGAGGTGCCCGTGGCCGAGCACATCGAGATGGGCAGCGCGGGGCAGGTGCTGCTGGCGGCGGCCGCACGGGCCCAGCTGACGGTCGTCGGACGGCGAGCGCAGCGTACGGCCGTGGGCGCCCGGATCGGGTCGGTCGCGCACGGCGTGCTGCACCACGCGGAGTGCCCGGTGGCCGTGGTCCCGCACGAGTGACCTGAGGGGGGCGACTTCTACTCGGGGGTCGTCGGCTCCAGGGTCGCGCGGGCCTTGGGCAGGACGTTGTGGATGTAGTCCTCGACGGCGGTGTCGAGGCCCATGTCGTGCTCGGCGCGCTCGGACAGGTACCAGCGGTGCTCGAGCAGCTCGTGGTAGATCTCGGCCGGGTCCATCGAGCCGCGCAGCTCCGGCGGGACCGCGCGCACCGTGGGCCGGAACACGTCCCGCACCCAGCGGTGGGCGAGCACCTCGGGGCGGGCGGCGAGGGGATCGCCGGGCGCGTAGTCGTCCTGGGTGGCCATCCAGCTCTCCAGGTCGTTGAGCAGCCGCCGCGCCTGGTTCTCCTCGGTGTCGAGGCCGGTCAGCCGCAGCAGCTGGCGCTGGTGGTGGCCGGCGTCGACCACCTTGGGCACGAAGGTGACCGTGTCCCCGTCGGAGGAGTGTTCGATCTGCATCTCGGCCACGTCGAAGCCGAGGTCGTTGAGGCGGCGTATCCGGCGTTCCATGTAGTGGTACTTGCCCGCCGGGTACACGGAGGTGCGGGTCAGCTCCTGCCACAGGCCGCCGTAGCGGGTGCAGATCTCGTGCCCGAACTCGACGGGGTCGACCGAAGGGTGCAGCGCCCCGGACGCCTCCAGGTCCAGCAGTTCGCCGCTGATGTTCACGCGCGCCAGGTCGAGGTCGTAGTCGCGCTGCCCGGGGCTGAGCCGGGGGTGCAGGTCGCCGGTCTCGGCGTCCACCAGGTAGGCGGCGAAGGCGCCCGCGTCCCGCCGGAACAGCGTGTTGGACAGCGAACAGTCGCCCCAGGCGAACCCGGCCAGATGCAGCCGCACCAGCAGCACCGCGAGGGCGTCCATCAGACGGTGCATGGTCGCCGGGCGCATGGTCGTCTCGAACATCGAGCGGTACGGCATCGAGCCGCGCAGATGACGGGTGACCAGCACCGGCTCCAGCGGTGCGCCGGAGCGGTCGGTGCGGCCGGTGACCACGGCGAGGGGGTCGACGGCGGGGATGCCCAGCCGGTCCAGGTCGCGCAGGAGCCCGTACTCGCGCAGCGCGGGCCGTTCGGCCAGCTCCTTGACGGCGATCACCTCGTCACCGGCGTGCGCGTAGCGCACGACGTGCCGGGAGATGCCCCGGGGGAGTGGCACGAGGTACTCCTCGGGCCACTCCTCCAGGGGGACGTCCCAGGGAAGTTCGAGCAGGAGCGCGGGGTGCTCCGGGTTCGTGGCGCTGATCTGCAAGGCCATGGGAGGAACCCTAAGGCTCCCTCTGGAGCGCGCGTTCGCGGGCCCGCTCGGCGGCCGCCCGTACCGAGCCCCGGTGGACCGGGCCGTGCCCGGGCAGCAGGGTGTCACCGTCGAGCGCCGCGATCAGCTCCAGCGAGGCCAGCGCCCGCGCACGGTCGTGCTGGAAGAAGTCGAGCACGAGTTGCGGGCCCTCGACCCGGGAGGTCGGGTGGCCGCTGACCAGGGCGTCGCCGGACAGGACGATGCCCGCGTCGGGCAGGTGGTAGGCGCAGTGGCCGTCCGTGTGGCCCGGGGTGTGCACGGGCACGGGCCGACCGGGCAGGTCGAGGGGGCCCTCGTTCGGGAACGGCGCCGGTGCGACGACGGGGTGGTGAGCGGTGCCGCCCACGCGCAGCACGTGTGCCGCCCAGGGCAGGACGCCGGGCCGCCAGGCGTTGCGCACCACGTCCGCGACGGTGGCCTGCTGCAGGAACTCCCGCCGCGCGTGGGGTACTTCCGCGGGGTGCAGGTGGACCGGGGTGCCGTAGGTGCTGCGCAGGTACTCGGCCGAGCCGATGTGGTCGTTGTGCGCATGGGTGATCAGCACGGCGGTGACCGCCTCCGGCGAACTGCCCACAGCGGCCAGGGACGCGAGGACGCCCCGGCGGTCTCCGGGGTACCCGGTGTCCACCAGCGTGACGGCGTCGCCGTCGCGGAGGATCACCCAGTTGGTGTGGTGGCCGTGCACCAGGTAGGTGCCGTCGGCGACTTGGCGTACGTCTGCCCGCATGATCTCCCCGAGCGCCCGGCGGCTGATCGTCGGGGACAGCCAACCAGATGATCCACCGGCGTCCGCAGGGGGGCCGCCGCAGAGGTCACTGCACGCCGTGCGGCCGGAACTGGATGCTGATGCGCGGTCCCGCGGCCCGGGCGGTCTTGGGGACGCAGTGCTCCCAGGTCCGCTGGCAGGAACCGCCCATCACGATGAGGTCGCCGTGTCCGAGCGGCCGCCGTACCGTCGTGCCACCGCCTCCCGCCGGCCGCAGCAGCAGATCCCGGGGCGCGCCGACGGACAGGATCGCGACCATCGTGTCCTCACGGCCGCCGCGCCCGATCCGGTCGCCGTGCCAGGCGACACTGTCCCGGCCGTCGCGGTAGAAGCACAGTCCGGCGGTGGTGAACGGCTCACCCAGCTCTTCGGCGTAGTGCGCGGACAGGGCCGCGCGGGCCTCGTCGAGGATGGGGTGCGGCAGCGGGTCGTGCGCCTTGTAGAAGGCGAGCAGCCGCGGTACGGCCACCACGTTGTCGTACATCTTGCGGCGCTCGGCCCGCCACGGGACGTCGGTCGCCAGCTGTTCGAAGAGGGCGTCGGCGCCGCTCAGCCAGCCCGGCAGCACGTCGATCCAGGCGCCCGAGCCCAGCTCGGTCCGGCGCAGCCCGTCGAGCGAACCGAGCCGCAGATCGTCGGTCTGGTCGAACAGGGAGCCCTGGAGGTGCGTGGACATGGGGCCAGCGTACTCCTAATCGAAAATATGTTCCCCTCGCGCGTCCGTCCCCGAGGAAGCGACCCGGCCTCTTTTGATACGCCAATGTATCGGATACATTGCTGTATCGAACGGAGGTCCCACCATGACGGCGGAGGACATGGCCCGGCGCGTCACCCGGCGGCGGGCCCGGACGCGGGCCAACCTGCTCGACGCCGCCTTCGCGGTGTTCGCGGCCAAGGGCTTCGGCCGCGTCTCCATCGAGGAGGTCTGCGAGGCCGCCGGCTACAGCCGGGGCGCCTTCTACTCCAACTTCGCCACCCTGGACGAACTGTTCTTCGCGCTCTACCGGGAGCGCGCCGACCTCATCGCCTCCCAGGTGGCCGAAGCCCTCGCCCAGGACGGCCCCGACCTCGACGTACCGGCCTCCGTGGACCGGGTCACCGAAGTCCTGCTGCTCGACGTGGACTGGCTGCTGGTGAAGACCGACTTCCTGGTGCACGCGGCCCGCGACCCGGCCGTCGCACAGGCCCTGCTGGACCACCGCACCCGGCTCCGCGAGGCCATCGCAGACCGGCTCTTCCGGGCCCGGGGCCACACCGAACTGCCCGCCGTGCTCGGCGGCGTCGACGGCGCCGCCCGCGCGGTCGTCGCGGCCTACGACGGCGTCACCACCCAGCTGCTGCTGGACAAGGACGTCGACGCCGCCCGCACCTGGCTGGGGCAACTGCTCACCGCCCTGCTGACCGACGGCAGCGGCACCCCCGTATGAGTCGTAGACGGAAGGACACAGACGCCATGGCCGCCATGGACGCGGACGTCATCGTCGTCGGAGCGGGCCTCGCGGGCCTGGTCGCGGCGCACGAACTCACCAGCCGGGGCAGGCGCGTCGCCCTGGTCGACCAGGAGAACGCCGCCAATCTCGGCGGCCAGGCGTTCTGGTCCTTCGGCGGGCTCTTCCTCGTCGACTCACCCGAGCAACGGCGCCTCGGCATCAAGGACTCCTTCGACCTCGCCTGGAACGACTGGCGGGGCAGCGCGCGGTTCGACCGGCTCGAGGACGAGGACTCCTGGGCGGTGCGCTGGGCCCGCGCCTACGTGGAGTTCGCGGCCGGCGAGAAGCGGTCCTGGCTGCAGGGGCACGGCATCGAGCTGCTGCCCACCGTCGGCTGGGCCGAGCGCGGCGACCTGCGGGCGAACGGACACGGCAACTCGGTACCCCGCTTCCACATCGCCTGGGGCACCGGTACCGGTGTGGTCGAACCCTTCGTCCGGTACGCCCGGCAGGCCGCCCGGGACGGGCTGCTGACCTTCCACCACCGGCACCGGGTGGACGAGTTGGTCATCGAGGAGGGTGCGGCGCGCGGGGTGCGCGGCACCGTCCTCGCCGACGACGACTCACCGCGCGGCGTGGCGTCCAACCGCGAGCGCCTCGGCGACTTCGAACTCACCGCGCAGGCCGTGGTCGTCACCACCGGCGGCATCGGCGCCAACCACGACATCGTGCGCCGCTACTGGCCCGAGCGACTCGGCACGCCCCCCGCCGAGATGGTCACCGGCGTCCCCGCCTACGTCGACGGCCGCATGCTCGACATCAGCGCCGAGGCGGGCGTGCGCCTGGTCAACCGGGACCGGATGTGGCACTACACCGAGGGCCTGCAGAACTGGAACCCCATCTGGCCCGGCCACGGCATCCGCATCCTGCCCGGTCCGTCCTCCATCTGGCTCGACGCCCTCGGCCGCCGGCTGCCCGACCCCTGCCTGCCCGGCTACGACACCCTCAGCACCCTCAAGTACCTGCGCACCACCGAGGACATCGCCGGATACGACCACTCGTGGTTCGTGCTCACCCGGAAGATCATCGAGAAGGAGTTCGCGCTCTCCGGATCCGAGCAGAACCCCGACATCACCGCCAAGGACCGCAAGGCCGTGCTGCGTGACCGGCTGCTCGGCAAGGGCGCCCCCGCACCGGTCAGGGCGTTCCTCGACAAGGGCGCGGACTTCGTCACCGCGGGCAGCCTGGAACAGCTGGTCGAGAAGATGAACGGCCTCACGGACAAGCCCCTGCTGGACGCGGCCGAGGTGCGCCGCCAGATCGAGGCCCGCGACCTGCAGATCACCCACCCGTACAGCAAGGACTCCCAGGTGCAGGGCATCCGCAACGCCCGCCGCTACATAGGTGACCGCCTCGGCCGGGTGGCCGGCCCGCACCGCATCCTCGACCCGGCCGCGGGCCCCCTGATCGGTGTCCGGCTGCACGTGCTGACCCGCAAGACCCTCGGCGGCATCCAGACCGACCTCGACTCCCATGCCCTCGGCGCCGACGGCAAGCCCGTCACCGGCCTGTACGCGGCGGGCGAGGTGGCCGGCTTCGGCGGCGGAGGCGTCCACGGCTACAACGCCCTGGAGGGCACCTTCCTCGGCGGCTGCCTCTTCTCGGGCCGCGCGGCGGGCCGGGCGGCGGCGAAGCAGACGGGCTGAGCTCAGCGCCCCAGCAGCTCCGCCAGCACCGAGGCATGGCCCTGCTCCGGCCTCTTGGACGCCGTGAGCAGCGTCACCCGCCCCTCGCGCACCGACTTCCTGAGGCCGTCGAGGAGTTCGGCGGCCCCGGGAGCGTCGAGTTCCGCCTCGTAGCGGCGGCGGAACTCGACGTACGAGCCCTCACCCGCGTGGTACCAGTTGCGCAGCTCCGTCGACGGTGTGAGCTCCTTCGGCCACGCGTCGATCTGCGCCGCCTCCTTGGCGAGGCCGCGCGGCCACAGTCGGTCCACCAGGACCCGCAGCCCGTCGTCGGGCTCGGGCGGTTCGTAGATCCGGCGTACGCGGACGCTCACGGTCGGGCTCCCCTTCGGGTCGCGGACGGTTCCGCGAGCGTACTGCGGACGTCCCGCGTCCCCGGGTGGCGACGCGGCGTGACTTGACCAGAATGAGGGGGAAACCGGGACGCCACCGCACCTAGTCTGTGGGCGAAACGATCATTCGCCACCCCCCCCGGAGGAGCGCCCGTGACGCCACCGCGCAGGCAGGCCCCAAGACGACGCACCGCCGTCCTCCGCCGCGAGGCGGTCCTCGCCACCGTCCCCGTCGCCGTGGCGGCGCTGCTCGCCGCCGCAGGGCCCGCGGCGGCCGGCACCAACGGCGGGTCCGGCGCGGGCGACCCCTACTTCCCGCTCAGCGGCAACGGCGGCTACCACGTCAAGCACTACGACCTGACGCTCAGTTATGACACCGCCACCCGGCACCTCGACGGCAAGGCGGTCCTCACCGCCCGCGCCACCCAGAAGCTCACCCGCTTCGACCTCGACCTCAAGGGCCTGAAGGTCACCGGTGTCAGCGTCGACGGAACCGCCGCCGGCTTCCACCGCAGCGGCCAGGAACTCGTCGTCACCCCGCGCCACGCCCTGCGCAAGGACCAGCAGTTCCGCGTCACCGTCAGCTACGACGGCACCCCCAAGCCGGTCACCGACCCGGACGGTTCCGCGGACGGCTGGATTCCCACCGACGACGGTGCGTTCGTCGCGGGCGAGCCGCAGGGCGCGATGACCTGGTTCCCGGCGAACAACCACCCCAAGGACAAGTCGTCGTACGACTTCACGATCACGGTCCCGAAGGGGCGTACCGCCGTCGCCAACGGCGTCCTGCGCGGCCGGCACACCGCGCACGGGCGCACCACCTTCCGCTGGCACCAGGCCGAGCCCATGGCCGCCTACCTCGCCACCGCCACCGTCGGCACGTTCAAGGTCGAGCAGTACACCACCCGCGACGGCATCCAGGTCTACAACGCCGTCGACGCCCGGGAGGCGCGCGCCGCGGCGCCCGTGCTCAAGAAGCTGCCCTCCGTACTGGAATGGGAGAGCAAGCTGTTCGGGCCGTACCCGTTCCGCGCGGCCGGCTCGATCGTCGACCACGCACCGAACGTCGGCTACGCCCTGGAGACCGAGAGCCGGCCCGTCTACGACTCGGCGCCCGACCTGAGCACCCTCGTCCACGAGAACGCCCACCAGTGGTTCGGTGACTCGGTCGCGCTGACCGCCTGGAAGGACGTCTGGCTCAACGAGGGCTTCGCGACCTACGCCGAGTGGCTCTACAGCGAGCAGCACGGCGGGGACAGCGCCCAGAAGTCCTTCGACGCCCTCTACGCCCGCCCGGCCCACGACCACCTGTGGGCCTTCCCGCCCGGCGACCCGGGCAGCGGCAAGAACATCTTCGACACGCCCGTCTACGCCCGTGGCGCGATGACCCTGCACGAGCTGCGCAAGGCCGTGGGCGACCAGGACTTCTTCCGGATCCTGCGGGCCTGGGCGACCGAGCACCGGGCCGGGCACGGAACGACGGCCCAGTTCGTGAAGCTCGCCGAGCGCGTGTCCGGCGAGAACCTGGACGGGCTCTTCCACACCTGGCTCTACGCGCAGGGCAAGCCGGACAAGGCCTAGACTCGGTCGTCGAACTCCCCTTTGCGCCGCGGAGTTTGACGACAGGAGCTCGAACCTGACGAGTTCCCAACATGTGTCGGCCATGGTCGATCCATGATCCATCGCAGAACCGCCGTCGCTCTCCTCGCCTCCCCGCTGCTGCTCACCGGCTGCGGCGGCGGAGCCGAGGCGACCGAGCGCCGCGCCCCCGCCACCCGCCCGGCGCCGACGCCCACTCCCACCCGCACGCCCGGGATCCAGGCCGGGGCGGCACCGCGGGCCATATCCGGCCTCGGCCCCGAGACGACCGCGGCGATACCGGACCGCTCCCGGCAGGCCGTCGTCGTGACGGGGCGCGGCAAGAACTCCCCGCTCGCCACCGTCGTCGTGCACGAGCGCACCGCCACCGGCTGGCAGGCCGGCGCCGAATGGCCCGCCCACAACGCGCTGCGCGGCTGGAGCGCCCACCACATGGCCGGAGACCTGCGCTCCCCGCTCGGCGTCTACACCCTCAGCGACGCCGGCGGCCTGCTGCCCGACCCCGGCAGCAAACTCCCGTACCACCACTCCACCGGGTTCACGTCGCCCGGCACCGGGTTCCAGGGCGAGCCGCTGGCCGGATCCTTCGACTACGTCGTCGCCATCGACTACAACCGCATGCCGGGCACCTCGCCCCTGGACTGGACCCGCCCCCTCGGCCCGGGCCGGGGTGGCGGCGTCTGGCTGCACGCCGACCACGGCGGCCCCACCCACGGCTGCGTCAGCGTCGCCAAGGCCCACATGAAGGAGCTGGTGCGCACCCTCGACCCGCACCGGCATCCGGTCGTCGTCATGGGGTTCGCCGACTGGCTCGCTCGCTGAGCGGCCTAGGATCCGAACTCGTGTGCGCACATGTGCTGGTCGCCGAGGACGATGAGAAGCAGGCCGAACTGATCCGCCGCTCCCTGCTGGCCGAGGGGCACACCGCCACGGTGGTGCACGACGGCGCGGCCGCGCTCGACGCGGCCCGCCGGCTCGGACCCGACCTCCTCGTGCTCGACCTGATGCTCCCGGTGATCGACGGCTTCGGCGTCTGCCGGGTGCTGCGCGGCGGCGCCGAGGACCCGGACATCCCCGTGGTCATGCTCACCGCCCGCTCCGCGGAGGACGACGTGCTGCTCGGCCTGGAACTGGGCGCCGACGACTACATGACCAAGCCGTACAGTCCGCGCGAGCTGATGGCCCGGATCCGCACGGTCCTCAGGCGCAGCGGGCGCGGGGCGAGTCTCCGGGACGGCGATCCGGTCGTCCGGGCCGCGGGGATCAGCGTCGACCCGGTACGGCACGAGGTGCGCTGCGACGGAATGCCGGTGGAGTGCACACCGGCCGAGTTCCAGATCCTGCTGGCCATGGCGGGGGAACCGGACCGGGTGTTCTCGCGGCGGCAGCTGCTGCAGTGCACGCGCGGCTTCGACCGGGCCTCCACCGAGCGGGCCGTCGACGTGCACATCATGAACCTGCGCCGGAAGATCGAGGCCGACCCGCGGCGGCCGGCCCGCCTGGTGACCGTGTTCGGCGTCGGCTACAAGCTCACCGGCGGCCGGGCGTGAGGCGCGGGGCCGCCGTGAAGCGCCGGATACCGCTGCGCAAACGGCTGCTCGTCCGGCTGCTCTTCGTCTCCGCCCTCATCGCCGTCTGCTCGGTGGCGGCCACCGCCTGGCTCGCGGTGACGACCACCACCAGCGCCCTGAAGGAGGAGCAGGGTCAGGACCTCGCGGCCGACAACAGCATCCTCGCCCGGCTCAGCGGATACGCCGCCACCCACCCAGGCTGGGCGGACGTCCAGCGCACCGTTCGCGACCTGGCCGCCAGGACCGGGCGGCGCATCGCCCTGACCACCGCCGACCGCAGCCTCGTCGCCGACTCCGCGCCGCGCGGCACCCCGCTGCCGCCCCGGCCCGCCGCCACCGTCGACCCCCTGCGCACCGACACCTACACCGAGACCGGTGCTCAGCTCAGCGGCATCGACCCCCGGGTGGTGGGGCCGTACCGGGTCACGGCCAAGGAGCGGGCCGGACTGGACGCGCTGGCCGCCAAGCGCAGGCGGTGCTACGAACGCTTCGGCGTCGAGACCACCGTCGTGCGGGCTCCGAGCGGACGCCCCGTGCTCAGCGCCCCGGAGGGCACGGACACCTCCTATGCCTCCGAACAGTGCGCGGACGGGCAGCTCAACACCCCTGCCCCGACCGAACAGAAGGCTCTGAACGACCTCTCGGAGCTGGCCCGCCCCTGCCTGGGACGGGCGGGTCTGAACCTCGGTGGACCGCTGTTCTTCACCTTCGACCCCAGCGGAAAGGATCCCCTGGGCGGTGGCTCCCCGATGTCCAAGTACGCCAACCCCACCAGCAGGCTCGGACAGGTGGCGCAGGGCTGTGTGCTGAGCGCCCGCCGCACCCAGCTGGAGCCGTACGTCGCCCCCGTCGCCGAGCTGTTCCTCGGCATCGGGGACCAGAACCCCTCCCGGTTCGACATGTCCGCGGCGAACAAGGCCAAGGTGGTCGGCGCGGCCGGCCTGGTGCTCGCCGTCACCGTCGCCGTCACCGCCGTGGTCGCCGTCCGGCTCTCCCGGCCGCTGCGCGCCCTGACGGAGGCCGCGCAGCAGCCGCCCGAGCTGCATGTCCGGGTGCCGGTGACCACCCGGGACGAGACCGGCATCCTCGCGGAGGCGTTCAACGACCTGGCCGAGCGCCGCGAGCGCCTGGAGGCCCAGCGCAAGGCGATGGTCAGCGACATCGCCCACGAGCTGCGCAGCCCGCTCACCAACATCCGCGGCTGGCTGGAGGTGGTCCGCGACGGCGTCGTCGACCCGGATCCGGCCCTGCTGGCCTCCCTGCACGAGGAGTCGCTGGTGCTCCAGCGCGTCATCGACGATCTGCAGGACCTCGCGGCCGCCGACGCGGGCACCCTGCGCGTGCACCGCGAGCCGCTGCGCGCCGGTGACCTGCTCGACCAGGTCGCGGCCGCCCACCGGGTGGCCGCCGGCACCGCCGGGGTGGCCCTGCGCACCGAGGCCGACGGCACCGCCTGGCTGGACGCCGACCCGGTACGGATGCGGCAGGCGCTCGGGAATCTGGTCACCAACGCGCTGCGGCACACCCCCAGCGACGGCACGGTCTCGCTGGCCGCCCACCGGGACGGCCAAGAGGTCGTCCTCACCGTCACCGACACCGGCACGGGCATCGCACCGGAGGACCTGCCCCACGTGTTCGACCGGTTCTGGCGCGCCGAGAAGTCCCGCAGCCGCCGCACCGGCGGCAGCGGCCTCGGTCTGCCGATCGTCCGCCACCTGGTCGCCGCCCACGGCGGCACGGTTGGGGCCACGAGCGAACGCGGCGCGGGCGCGGTCTTCACCCTGCGGTTGCCCGCGGCCGCGCCGCCGGGCGAGGCACCGTGAGAGCGGAAGCCGCAGGTCCGATTCCTGGAGCGCGGTGCGGGTACTCCGGTGCGCGCGACGTACCAGCCGAGGGAGGTAGTGCCATGAGCGCACCCGAGGACCTGCCGGTCGTGTCGAAGCTCGCCGAACTGGCCGCACTCGTGCAGCGGCACCGGGGCCTGTACGTCCGCTGGTCGCTGGGGCCCGAGCCGGACATGGGCAAGGTGTCGAGCACCGACGACCTCACCGGCGTACCGATGCCGGGGCTGTCCGCCAACCCTCTCGACGTCGAGGAGTGGTGGCAGGGCCGGTCGGTGGAACTGTGGGTGGCGCGCCGGCTGTACGACTACGCCCACCTGCCGCACGAGAAGGGCCCCGGGGTGCGCCCCTGGACCCTCAAGGGCCGGGAGACGGGCCGGGGCCCCGACAACGAGCCGCTCGTCGTGGACGTGGAACCGATGTGCTGGATCGCCGACGAGGTGATCGACGAGGCCAGGGCCGAGGTGGCCCGGCAGGAGCGGGAGTGGGGGCCGCTGCGCCGTTTTGGCCGCTGAGGCCCCCGTCCGCCGTCAGCCCGAGCGTGGCCGGGAACGTGCGCGGCGCCGCAGCGCGCGCCGCTCCATCTCCGTCGTACCGCCCCAGACGCCGATGCTCTGACCCGTCTCCAGCGCCCAGTCGAGGCACTGTTCACGGACGGGACAGTGCCCGCAGACGGCCTTCGCCTGCTGGGCCTGCACCTGCGCGGGCCCGGTGGTGCCGATCGGGAAGAACAGATCGGGGTCCTCGCGACGGCACGCGGCATGGTCGCGCCAGTTCTCCATCGAAGTCTCCTGCGGTCGAAGTCGTGCGTACCCTGTCAATGCGTGCTTCGGTCTCGGGTGACCGGTCGCGGCGGCATGAAACAGCGGATCCGACAGGGATCGGACGGCGACGGCCGCGACCCGTCACTGCTCGCGCAGGCCCCACGGGGAGTCGTACGCCGTCAACAGGTCGAGGAACGGCCGCGCGGGGAAGGCCTCGGGACCGAGGACGCCCGTGCCCGACCAGGCCCCGGTGGCGAGGAGTTCGAGGGCGACGACCGGATTGACCGCCGTCTGCCACACCACCGCCTGGCACCCGTACTCCGCCATGGACCACTGGTTGTCGACCACGTGATACAGGTACACCTCGCGCGGCGCCCCGTCCTTCGTGCCACGCACCCAGGTGCCCGCGCACGTCTTGCCGTGCATCCGCTCGCCCAGCGTCGCCGGATCGGGCAGACACGCCGCGACCACGTCCCGCGGTGAGACCGCCACAGGTCCCTCCGGGCCGGGCACGGTCACCGGCGCGGTGCGGTCAAGTCCCAGCCGGTGCAGGGTCTTCAGCGTCTCGATGAACTCCCGGCCCAGGCCGTACTTGAAGGTGACGCGCCGCGCGCCGACCCAGCGCGGCACCAGCAGCACCTCCTCGTGCTCGACGTGCACGCACTCCACCGGCCCGATCCCCTCGGGGAAGTCGAAGACCTCGGGCTCGCTGAACGGCGCGGTGGTGAACCAGCCGCGCCCGGCCTCGTACACGACCGGCGGGTTCAGGCACTCCTCGATCGTGGTCCAGATGCTGAAGGAGGGCGCGAAGTCGTAGCCGTCGACGGTGAGGTTCGCACCGTCGCGGATGCCGATCTCCTCGACGGTGTCGAAGAGTTCGTCGGCCGCGTACCGGGCGAACACGTCCGACAGTCCGGGCTCTACACCCATGCCGACCAGGGCGAGCGCGCCGGCCTTCTCCCACTCGGCGGCAAGCGCGAACTGCTCGTCGCCCAGCTTGACCCCGCACTCCTCGTACGGCCGCTCGGGGTGCGGCCGGGACAGGGACATCGCCATGTCGACATAGGTGGCGCCGGCCGCCCGGGCCGCGCGGAACAGGGGCATGACGAACCGCGGGTCGGTGGCGTTGAGCAGGACGTCGCAGCCGTGGCGGGCGAGCAGGTCGGCCACACCGGCCTCGTCGGCCGCGTCCACGCGCTCGGCGCGGAACCGGGCACCGGCGTCGCCGAGGGCCGCGACCGCCGCCTCGGCCCGGGCGGGGTCGTAGTCGGCGACCACCATCAGATCGAGGAACGGGCGCCGGGCCGCGATCCGGGTGATGGCGGTGCCCACACCGCCGGCTCCCACGAGCAGTACACGCATGACGGAAACTCCCTGCCTGACACGGTACGGAAACGAGAACGGGGCAGGCGCGCCTTGGCCCGAATCCAACGTCCGGGCATGACGTAAGGTCAATGCCGTTGGCATAAGGACGCAGGAGGACCGTGAGGAGCCGCCGTGCCCAAGCCCGTGGTGCCCGAGGAGAAGCGCCGCCGGCGCCGTCCGACCCGGAGCGGCACCGTGCTGTCCGAGCCGCTGATCGTCGAGACCGCGCTGCGCCTGCTGCGCGAGCACGGCAGTACCGGGCTCACCGCGCGCCGTCTGGGCCTCACCCTGGACTGCGATCCCAGCACCCTGTACCGGTACTTCCGCGGCATGGACGACCTGACCCTGGCCATCGGGGACGCGCTCATCGGGCAGGCGCTGGCGGGCTGGAGGCCGACGGGGCAGTGGCGGGCCGACCTGCGGGCGATCGGGCTGCGCATCCACGCCGCGTACGTCGCGCACCCGCAGGCGGCGCTGCTGACCGCGAACCGGGTCACCGGCCGGGCCCATGAACTGGCCGCCGACGAGGCGGTCCTGGACGTCCTGCGCACGGCCGGGTTCTCCCTGCAGGAGACCGTCGGCGTCTACCACGCCTTCATCGACCAGACGCTGGCCTTCGCCGCCCTGGACTCCGCGTCCCTGGCCCTGCCGAGCGCCTCCCAGCGGGCAGACGAGGACAAGTGGCACTCGACCTACGCCCGCCTGCCGCGCACCACCCACCCACGCATCGCCGAGGCGGCCCCGCTGCTGGCCCGGCGGATGGTGACCAGCGCCTATCCGGCGGCGCTCGAGATGCTGCTGGACAGCGCGCAGGGGCGCCTCGGGGCGGAAAACAAGCGCTGTGCCGGCCACGACGACCGCGAACCGCCGACCGATCGGGCCTGACGACCCCGCGTGTCGCCCGGGCTCCGGCGCGAGGGGCCGCCGGCGGTCGCGGCCGGCGTCGCGTCCGGGTGCGGTGGGGGTCGGCGTCGCGTCCGGGTGCGGGTGGGGGCAGGTCGCTGCGGGGCTGTGGTGCGTGGGCCGGCTGCGAGGGCCGGTGGCGGGCGCACGGTCGGGGCAGGAGGTCGGGGTGCTGTTCGGCCCGGTATGTGGTGCGTGCCGGCGATGGTGCGTGGCGTGCTGCGGGCCCGCCGGACCCCCGGTGCCCGGCCGAGGGGAAGGGGTGCCGCGTCGGGGCAGGGGCCGGGTGCTGTTCGGCCCGGTATGTGCCCGCCCGGTATGTGCGGCCCGGCCGCGCAGGGACTCCGCTGCCGCCGTGCGGGCCGTGCGGCGATGCCCGGCTCCGGTCGTGGCCGTACCGCATGTGAACCGGTTCGGCAGCCACGGGACTTCCTGCCATAGTGAGGCTCGAATCGAAAGATGTATCGAGCAACCTCTGTCGAGCGACCAGGAACCCCGTGGACACGAGCGAGAGCAGCAGCACCGAACCCGAAACCGGCCTCCCGGCCGCCCCGGCGCAGACCGCGCCCCGGCGCGGCTGGCGCCGCTGGGCGATGGACACCCGGCCCCTGCGCCTCCCGGCCTACCGGCGTCTGTGGTCGTCGACCATCGTCACGGCCGTCGGCAGCCAGCTGACCGCCGTCGCCGTACCCAAGCAGATCTACGACATCACCCACTCCTCGGCCTGGGTCGGCTACGCCAGCCTCGCGGGTCTGGTGCCCATGGTGGTGTTCGCACTGTGGGGCGGGGCGATCGCCGACACGGTGGACCGGCGCAAGCTGCTGCTGGTCACCAACAGCGGTATCGCCCTGACCTCGGTGCTGTTCTGGGCGCAGGCCGTCACCGGCCTCGACTCCGTCGTCGTGCTCATGGTCCTGCTCGCCGTGCAGCAGGCGTTCTTCGGCCTCAACTCCCCGGCCCGCAGCGCCTCCGTCGCCCGCCTCGTCCCCGCCGAGGAACTGCCCGCGGCCAACGCGCTGGGCTCGACCGTGATGCAGACCGGCCTCGTCGCGGGGCCGCTGCTGGCCGGTGTGCTGATCCCGGTCATCGGGCTGCCCGAGCTGTATCTGATCGACGCGCTCGCCCTGTGCGTCACCGTCTGGGCGGTGTTCCGGCTGCCCGCGCTGCCCCCGCTCGGCGAGGGGCCGGCCCGTCGGGCCGGGCTGCGCGAGATAGCGGCCGGGTTCCGCTACATCGCCGGGCACAAGGTGCTGCTGCTGTCCTTCCTCGCCGACATCGTGGCCATGGTGTTCGGCATGCCCCGCGCCCTGTTCCCGCAGCTGGCCGCGCAGACGTACGCCTCCTGGGGTGAAGGGCTGGCGCTCGGCGTGCTCTACGCCGGGATCCCGGTCGGCGCCGTCCTGGGCGGCCTGCTCTCCGGTGTCTTCTCACGGGCGCGGCGGCACGGCTGGATGGTCATCGGGGCGGTCGTCGGCTGGGGCGTGGCCATCGCCGGGTTCGGGCTGAGCGGCGGCCTGTGGCTGGCCGTGGCCTTCCTCGCCGCCGCCGGTGTCGCCGACATGATCTCCATGGTGTTCCGCGGGGCGATCCTGCTCTCCGCCGCGACCGACGAGATGCGCGGCCGGATGCAGGGGGTGTTCACCGTGGTCGTCGCGGGCGGGCCGCGCCTGGCCGACGTGCTGCACGGCACGGCCGGCTCGGCGTTCGGCCCCCGGGCCGCCGTGGCGGGCGGCGGCGCGCTGGTCGTCGCGGTGATGCTGGCGCTGGCCGCCGCGGTCCCGGCCCTGCGCCGCTATCGGATCTGACGGCTCAGGGGGTGTCTTCCGCGTCAAGCCGGCGTGCCTGCGGAAGACACCCCCTACAGCGGGCCGCTGCGCCGGCGGATCGCGTACTGGTCCATCAGTTTGCCGCGGGTCGTCTCCAGGCGGTGGGCGAGGATCTCGGCGACCGTGCGCACCAGCGACAGCCCGAGGAGCGGATCCTCCACGCACAGCGCGAGCACCGACGGCCCGTCGAACTCGTAGGCCCGTACGTTGCTGAAGGCCACCGCGCCGAAGTCCCACTGGTACGGCGGGAACAGCCAGGACCAGCCGAGCATGTCGCCCGCGCCCAGCGTGGCCACGGTGACCCGCTGCCGGGAGGTGACCTGCTGGTCCAGGTGGACCGCCCCCGACCGGATCACCCAGAACCGGTCGGCGGTGCCGCCCGTCTCGAAGATCCGGGTGTCCTCCGGGAAGGACACCTCCTTGGCCAGCTCCATCAGCCGCTCGCGTTGTGCCTGAGGCAGGGCGGTCAGCAGTTTTATCGCTTTGGTCATGGCGCGGGACTCCTCGCCGGCAGCGGTTCGGGTGGTTTCCCCAAGCCCATTTCAGCCGGTGCCGCCGTCCGGGGCACCTCGTGGGAGGGGGATCGAGCCGGCGATGCGCCCGAAGACAGTAAAAAGCCCTGGCTGGACGGGGGAGACCAGCCAGGGCCGTATGTGGTGGCGAGGGAGGACCGTTGCGGTCGACTCCGTCACCACTTATTGATGAACGATAAACCATCCAGTGGGAATTCACCCCATCGGGTGCGGGTCACGTGACCTGTTTCACCCCCGAGCGTGTCGCGGGCGATCCGCCCGGGTCCACGATCTCCTCCAGCACCCGCAGTACCGCCTCGTAGGCCTGCGCCCGCACGGACGCCTCGCGCGCCCCGTCCGGATCGGTCGCCGTCAGACTCAACGCCCGCTCCTGCCAGGCCCGTTCCTCCTCGGCCGCACGGTCCTTGCCCCTCCGGATGCGCCGCAACAATTCGTCCGCGTCCACGACATCGGTCATGCGCCCCGGGTACCCGCCCAGCGCGCGGTGATGACAGCGGTACCGACTGTGTTTGAAGGCGCCGGGAGAGGTCAGCCGAAGGGGAGAGACCCGGCAAACCCGGCACCACTCAGGGAGGGAAGGGATGCGCGAGACGCACCGGACCAACTTCTCGGCAGGCCTGCGGGAGCCGTGCCGGTCACTGCCGTGCCGACCGGCCGACGCCCGCAGAACCGTTCGGCAAGTGGTGGCCGAACGCTGCGGCGCCTGCGCCATCCCGTGCGACGACACGGCCCTGGAGGACGCCCTGCTGGTCACCTCGGAACTCACCACCAACGCCATCCTCCACGGAGGCGGGATCACCGGCTTCGACGTCGACGTCGACCGCGGCGGCGTGAGCGTGTCGGTCAGTGACCGCAGCGACGAGATCCCGGTGGTCAACGCCCCGGTGGACGAGCGGGGCCGCTCCCGGCTCGGCGGCCGCGGCTGGCCCATCGTGTGCCGGCTGGCGCGAGACGTCAGGGTGGCCGGTCTGCCCTGCGGCGGCAAGCGCATCACGGCCGTCGTACCACTGCGGTGAGCCGGAGCCCGAAGTTCCGACCGGCGGCGTTTGTCACCCGGGCGGACGGGCAGACGGAGTTTCGTGCTTCGGACCGGAGGCGCGCGCCCAGCGGGGACGGTACGACTGCCGCGGGCCCCCTTCCGGCGGGCCCGGGGTATCTCCCGCGGCGAACCCTGACACCACCGTTCGGGCCAGGACCCGGAACCCGGGTTCCGTTCGTGCCCTGAAATCACCGTTCAGGAGCGATTCCGCATGCTGACCGACATGTCGACAAGCCGTCCCGGCACGCCCGACACTGCTTCCGCCGCGTCCGTGCGGCGGACACATGACGATGCCCCCGACACCACGGCCCTGTTCACCCGACTGGCGCACCTGCAGGAGGGGCCGGAGCGGGACGCCGTGCGCGACGAGCTGGTGACCGCGTGGCTGCCCATGGCCCACCGTATCGCCGGCCGCTTCCGCGACCGCGGGGAATCCGTGGAGGACCTGCGCCAGGTGGCCGCGCTCGGGCTGGTCAAGGCCGTCGACCGGTTCGACCCCTCGCGCGGGGCCTTCGAGAGCTACGCCGTCCCCACCATCACCGGCGAGGTGAAGCGGCACTTCCGCGACCGGATGTGGGCGCTGCGGGTGCCCCGCCGGGTGCAGGAGCTGCGCAACCGGGTGCGGGTGGCCCGCCGGGAACTCACCCAGAACCCGGGCACCCCCGAACCCACCGCGGCCGACATCGCCGCCCACACCGGCCTGACCGAGGAGGAGGTCGCCGCGGGAATGGAGGCGCTGGAGAGCTTCAGCACCCTCTCGCTGGACGCCGAGCTGTCCTCCGACGACGACGGCTACAGCCTGGCCGACACGCTCGGTGCGGCGGACACCTCCTTCGACGTCGTCGTCGACCGCGAGGCGGCCAAGGAGGGCCTGCGCCGACTGCCCGAGCGCGAGCGGGCCATCCTCTACATGCGCTTCTTCGAGGACATGACGCAAAGCCGCATCGCCGACCAGCTCGGCATCTCCCAGATGCACGTCTCACGGCTCATCAGCCGCAGCTGCGCCCGCGTCCGCGACGAGGTGCTGGGGCAGCGGCCGGGCGGCCGCACCCCCATGTGACAGTCCCCCCGGACCAGGAGCCCCGGATGCCGACACCACCTCCCGCCGCTCCGCGGCGGAGCGAGACGCTCGCCGCCCCGGCGGCGAGCGTCTCGCTCCACAGGGGCCTTGCCCGCCCGGTCCGCGTGCCCGTGGGCACGCGCGGGATCAGACCCACCGGCGAAACGGCCCCCGCCGTGTCGGCCGCCCCAGGAACGGAGTGACGGCTGCCGTGGGCACCGATGCAGGGGTGGGGCGAGGCGGACTGGGGGGACGCCCCGAGGGCACGGTCACACCGACCCGCTGGGCCGCCCGGGCCGGCCTGCTCGCCTGGGGGTTCATCTACCTGGTGGTCGGGCTGCTCGCCCTGCGGATCGCCTTCAGTGACCGGGGGCGGCAGGCCGACCGCAGCGGCGCCCTCGCGGAACTCGCGGACCGGCCCTACGGGTCGGTCCTGCTGTGGGCGCTGGGCATCGGTCTCGTCGGCATGGCGGTCTGGCGGCTGTCTGAGGCCCTGTTCGGCGCGACCGAGCCGGACGGCCACAGTGTGCGCAAGCGCCTGCTGTCCGCGGCGCGTTGCGTCTTCTACGCGGTCCTCGCCTGGTCCGTGCTCGCCTTCGCGGCCGGTGCCGGCGGCGGGGGCCGGTCCAGCGACGCCCAGTCCCGGGATGTCACCGCCCGGCTCATGCAACTGCCCGCCGGACAGTGGCTGGTGGGCGCGGCCGGTGCCGGGATCGTGGTGACCGGCGTGTGGCTCGGCGCGCAGGCCCTCCGGCGCGCCTACCGAAAGGAACTGAAGCTCGGCGAGATGTCCCCGCGCGCCCGGAAGCTGGTCGACGTGGCCGGCGTCGGCGGCGGACTCGCCCGTGCGCTGCTGTTCGTCGCCGCGGGAGCCTTCGCGATCCGCGCGGCCGTCGACTTCCGGCCCGACCGGGCCAAGGGAATGGACGACACCCTGCGCTCCTTCGCGGCCACGTCCGCCGGGCCGGGGCTGCTGGTGGCGGTGGCGGCAGGACTCATGCTGTTCGGCCTGTTCGCCTTCGCCCTGGCCCGCTGGCGCCGGGTGTGAGCCAGGGGACGCCGTCACTTCCTCGACGGCTCCGGTGCCATGCCGAGCGGCCGGGCCAGGCCCGACACCGCCTCGTCCAGGCGCTGCAGATGCCGTAGCACCCGGTCGGTCACGCGGCCGTAGCGCGGGGTGCGCAGGGTGCCCGGCTCCAGCAGTGACGCGATGCTGGGGCCGGACTCGACGGTTTCCGTGGACCGTGGATCCTGGACGTGCGCGGCGATCGCCTCGATGTTGTGCACGATCCGGCCACAGGCGGTGCGCAGCCGGGGGTCAGCGGCGATCGACGGGTGCGTGGGCAGCAACTCGGCCGTGGCCGCCAGCGAACGCCCGTGGTACGCGCACGTCTCCAGCAGCGCCACCACGTACCGGGCGGTGTCCCGGCGGGAGCGCAGCGGCGTGATCGGGTGGGTCAGCGGCTGAGTGGCGGCGCGCAGATCGGCCAGCGCCTGGTCCAGGTCGCGCGCCTTGTCCACAAGATCGGCCGGCGCCCCGCCGCTCAGCTGGTCCACGGCTGCCCGGGTGACGTCCGCCAGCTTGTCGAGGACGGCGGCCAGGAGGTCGTTGGTGCGTCGGCCGGTGTGGACCGGCAGCACCACCGCCGCCGCGATCACCCCGCAGGCCGCGCCCAGCGCCGTCTCCTCCACGCGCAGCAGCAGCACCGACGCGCTGTAGGTGTTCAGCAGGGTGTACAGCAGCCCGAGCATCGCCGTGACGAAGAACGACATCAGCGTGTAGGACAGCGGGGCCGTGTAGAACATCGCGAAGACGAACAGCAGCACCAGCGCGAACGCCGTCCAGATGTGGTGTCCGACCAGCCCGGCGAGCGCGATGCCGGCCACCACGCCGAGGACCGTGCCGACCAGCCGCCGGTAGCTCTTGACCAGGATCTCGCCGGTGGACGCGGTGTTGATGAACACGATCCAGCAGGTCAGCACCGCCCAGTACCAGCGCTGACTGGACAGCAGTTCACCGCCCGCGATGGCGAGGGTCGAGCCGACGGCCACCTGTACGGCGGCCCGCGTGGTGGGCCGCTTCAGTCCGGTCGGCTCCGGCTCCGTGGGCTCGTCCTCCTCGCTGCTCTCGATGGCGGCGTCCTCGGCGTCCAGTTCCGCACGGGAGCGGATCGTCGCCGGGGTGTCGTCGGACTCGTCCTGCGGCCCGTCCATGGCGATCCGCAGCCCGAGCACGGCCCGCGCCGCTTCGCCGAGACCCCGGAAGACGTCCTGCACGGCCGGGGAGGCGGTGGGCAGGTTCTCCTCCTCGCGGTAGCCGAGCAGCCGGTTGCGCAGGTGCGCCGGGGCGGTCCCCGAGGCCTCGCCGACCGGCCGCAGCACCAGCAGGCGCAGCGCCTCCAGGTCCCGGCGCAGGACCGCCGTCGCCTCCTCCCGCACCGGCAGTTCACCGCCGGAGGGGAGGACAGCGCCGGGCAGGTGCAGGGTGAGGGTGTCGGTCCGCTCGGCGCTGCGCGCGGTGAGCAGCAGCAGACCGAGCCGCTCGGCGGCGATCTCGGCGTCCGCGATACGGCGCTGCAGCAACCGGGCCGTCGCCTCGTCGGAGGTGCCGTCCTCCAGCCGGCCTTGGATCAGCAGCGCCGTCTCGTGCAGCCGCGCGGTGCCGGTGCGCAGGTCCTCCAAGACCTTCTCGACCTCGTCGGGACCGGCGTCCAGCAGCTCGATCTGGGTGGCGATCAGCTGTCCCAGCCGGGCCCGGAAGGCCCGGCGCAGCCGGTCGAGGGTGCCTGCCGGGGTCTGCGGCAGCAGGACGAAGCGGGCGGCGGCGCTGCACAGGAACGCCACGCCGATCACGCCGTACAGGGCGGGCAGCCCGGACGTGGTCGCGTTCACGAACAGGGAGAGGAAGTAGACCTGGAAGCCGATCAGGCCGAGTGCCGTGCCGCGGTCGCCGAAGCGGCGGCTGTAGACGGCGCAGAAGATGAGGACGACGAAGAACACGTCGCCCACCACGACCCGCTGGTTCAGCAGCGCGCTCAAGGACACCGAGGCGAGCGCCACGGGCAGGCCCAGCACGAGGGTGACGGCCTGCTGGGAGCGCTGCTTCTCCCGGATGGCGAAGGTCGCGGCCATCGACGCGATGGCGCCGGCGACCAAGTGCTGCACCGGGACCCGCAGCAGACCCAGCACGGTGAGGGTGAGGGCGATGGCGGTCACCGTGCGCAGCCCCGCGGTCAGTCTGAGCAACCCGGGGTCGAACGCTGCGAGCCGGTCCCACATCCGCGCCCACCATGACCGAACCGCTTCCCTCACGCCGCCGTGCTCTCTCCCGTGCCGGAACTCGATCTCGGACCCAGCATCGCACGAGGTCCCGGACTACTTGCCTCCGGCCAGGGTGTGCGCCACCAGGGCGTTCGCATGCCCGTGGCCGAGGCCGTGTTCGGCCTTCAGCCGGCCGACCAGCTCCATGTGCTTCGTCAGCGGCGAGGAACGGATCAGTTCCAGCCACTCGGCCACCCGGCGGCCGTACCTCTTCTCGGTCGAGGGGAAGTAGCTCGCGGGGCCCTTCACGGTCCTGTCGGTCATGCCGGTGTCCGCTCCGTGTGACGTTTCCTGGTCACCGGTGAAGACCGCCGATCCGTAGAGAATGATCGGCGGTCTCCGGGGGATGCCGGTCACATCAGGGACTCTCGGCCACCGGACCCTCCAGCCGCGCCCGGACCTGTTCCGGGGTCAGGTACGAATCGGTGTACTCGAAGTCCTTCAGCCGGGCGGCCTTGCGGGTCTGGAAGCCGGTGCGCACGAAGTCGTCGCCGGCGACCGCGTTGAGCAGCCAGTTGGTCATGACGCGGGTCTTGGCGACGTTGGTGCGCAGCGCCGCCCAGTGATAGCCGCGGGCCGCCGCCTGGGCGGCCACACCCCTCAGCTCGATGCCCAGGGGCTTGGACACGGCGTCCTTGCCGCCGAGGTCGACGACGAGGCCCAAGTCCTTGTGCACGTACGGCTGGAGCGGCTGGTTGCGCAGGGTCGCGATGACGTTGTCGGCCACCTTCCGGCCCTGGCGCATGGCGTGCTGGGCGGTGGGCGGGCAGATCGCGCCCTGCTCGCCCTTGGCCCGGTCGGGCACGGCGGCCGAGTCGCCGAGCGCGAAGACACCGTCGTGGCCCGGCAGGGTCATCTCGGTGGTGACCGCGAGCCTGCCGCGGACCGTCTCCGCGCCGAGCGTGGCGATCAGCGGGCTCGCGACCACTCCGGCCGTCCAGATCAGCGTGTGGGTGGGCACCACCCGGCCGTCGGTGAAGGTGACCTCCTCGGCGCCCGCCTTGTCGATCGACACGCCCAGCGAGACATCGATGCCGCGCCGCTTGAGGATCTCCTGCGCGGTGCGGCCGAGCTTGTCTCCGAGTTCCGGCATGAGCTTGGGCGCGATGTCGATGAGGTGCCACCGGATCAGCTTCGGGTCCAGACGCGGATAGCGCTGGACGGCCGCGTGCGTGAGCCGTTGCAGACAGGCCGCGGTCTCGGTGCCCGCGTAGCCGCCGCCGACCACCACGAACTGCAGCCGGGCGGCCCGCTCGGCCGGGTCGTCGCTGGCGTCCGCGAGGTCGAGCTGCGCGATGACGTGGTCGCGGATGTAGGCGGCCTCGGCGAGGGTCTTCATCCCGAAGGCGTGTTCGGTGAGCCCCGGGATGTCGAAGGTGCGGGTCACGCTGCCCGGTGCCAGCACGATGTAGTCGTACCGCTCGTCCACGATCTTGTCGGTGATCGAGCGGATGACGCAGACCTTGGACTTCAGGTCCACGCCGATCGCACCGCCCGGGATGATCCGGGTGCGGTACTTCTTGCTGCGGCGCAGCGAGATGGCGATCGACTGCGGCGTCAGCACGCCGGAGGCGACCTGGGGCAGCAGCGGGAGGTAGAGCTGATAGGCGAACGGCGTCACCAGCGTGACGTCGGCCTCGTCGGGGGCGAGCTTCCGCTCAAGGCGGCGGACGCACTCGACTCCGGCGAAGCCTGCGCCAACCACCAGGATCCTGGGTCGTGTCACGGTGTCATCCCTTTCTGCGGCTCCAGGCGGTCCGACTCGACGCCGTTCGTATGCCCTGGATCGTTGCGGCCACATCGATCCCACCGCGGCACCAGCCGTTCCGCCAGCCGGGTGCGGCAGGCAGACGAACGCGTGGGCACCAGCATGCCCCTGCAGAGGCGGGAGTAACCGGATCTCGCACACCTACACGTCGTACTCCAGCTCGCCCCGCACGCGGCGCCCGGTCACCACGGCAGGAACACGTGGATGTCCTTGCCGTGGTCGTCCACGACGACGCTCACCTGACTGCACAGCGTGTGCACGAGGTGCCAGCCGATGCCGCCGCCCCCCGCACTCGGGTGGAACGGCCTGGGCTCGGGCCGGGTCGTGCTGGTGTCGTGCATGGTCACGTGCACCCCGTCGAAGGTCCTGCGCATCCGCAGGTCGAAGGGTCCTGGGGCGT
Source organism: Streptomyces sp. NPDC007905 (assembly GCF_042959345.1). Lineage (NCBI taxonomy): Bacteria > Bacillati > Actinomycetota > Actinomycetes > Kitasatosporales > Streptomycetaceae > Streptomyces > Streptomyces sp. NPDC007905. The sequence goes on from NZ_JBIBKS010000028.1 coordinate 81,229, forward strand.
ACTGGATCGCGTTGGCGGCCAGTTCCGTGACCACCAGCAGGATGTCGTCCCAGTACTCGGGGACGCCGGGCGGCGCCTCCTGCGCCAGGTCGCACAGGTACTCCTCCGCGGCGAGCCGCGCGCCCGTGACGTTGCGCAGCTCACCCGCGAAGGAGAACGAACGCTCGTTCCTCTCCTCCGAGGGGGGTGTGTCCTCCCAACGCGGCTCCGTCACCATCTCGCATTCCCCGGCCCTGCCGGTCCGGTCGGGGCCGGGGGCCCCTTCCGACCAGGGCGGTCGTCGTTCGTGGATCACTGCAAAGCTGCGGGTTCCCAAAGGCGGCCAGGGTTATCCGTCCGTGGGGCCCGGGGTTCGTATGGCGCCGCCCGGTCTCCCCCCGGCGGTCGTACGTGCACCTCCCATACGTGCACCTCCTAACGGAAGACGTCGTCCGACTCGTCCCAGTCGGCCGGTTCCTCGGGTCCCGGTCGGCGCACCGTCCGGGCCCGGGTCTCGTACATCGCGTCGATCTCGGCGGCATAGTGGCGCGCTATGGCGTCCCGGCGCAGCTTCATGGACGGCGTCAGCAGCCCGTTGTCCGGGGCGAACGGTTCTTGGAGGACACGGTAGACCCGGATGGACTCCGCGCGGGACACCGCACTGTTGGCCGAGGCGACGGCCCGCGCGATCTCCTCCCGGAGCGCGTTCTCCTCGCGGGCCTCCCGGCCCGGTGACTCGCCCTGCAGGGCCAGGCCGGCCCGCCAGTGGGCGAGGAAGTCGGGATCCAGGGTGATCAGGGCCCCCACGCAGGGCCGGTCGTCACCGACGACCAACGCCTGGTGCACCAGGGGATGCATGCGCAGCCGCTGCTCCAGCGGGGCCGGGGCCACGCTCTTGCCGCTGCTGGTGACGATGACGTCCTTCTTGCGTCCGGTGATCGTCAGATAGCCCTCGGAGTCCAGTCGGCCGATGTCCCCGGTGGCCAGCCAGCCGCCGCGCAGCGCGGCCCGCGTCCGCGCCTCGTCGCTGATGTAGCCCTGGAACACGGACGGGCCGCGCACCAGGATCTCCCCGTCGTCGGCCACCTGGACGTCGGCCCCCGGCAGCGGCCGGCCCACCGTCCCGGACTTCTCCCGCCCCAGCGGCTGCATGGTGATCCCGCCGGAGGTCTCCGTCAGCCCGTAACCGTCGTGGATGTACAGCCCGATGCCCTCGTAGAACAGGGACAGTTCCCGGCTGAGCGACGAACCGCCCGAGGTGCCCCGTACGACGCGACCGCCGAGCGCGGCCCGCAGCCTGCGGTACACCGTCCGCTCGTGCAGGGCGTGTTGCAGCCGCAGCTCGAACCCCGGACCGGGGCCGAGGCCCAGTCGCCGGCGCTCCTCCGCCTCGGCGAAGTCCCGCGCGGTCTGCGCCGCCCGCTCGAACAGCGCGCCCCGGCCGGCCTGCTGGGCCGTTCGCAGGAAGGTCTTGTACAGCTTCTCGAACACCGACGGCACGCCGTACAGGTACGTCGGCCGGAACGTGCGCAGCGCCGAGGCGAGGGCCTCCGCGGTCATCTCCGGCTCGTGCGCCATCAGGATCCCGCCGCGCAGGCACATCAGCTGGATCATGATTCCGTACACATGGGAGAAGGGCAGGAAGGCCAGCACGGACGGCTGTTCGCCCGGGGGCGCCGCGGTGTGTCCCCAGCCGGCGAGCAGGATGTCGCACGGGTGGGCCAGGCCGCGGTGGCTGAGCGCGCAACCCAGCGGGCGGCCGGAGGTGCCCGACGTGTAGGCGACGGCCGCCGTCGAGTCCGGCAGCACGATACGGCGCAACGACTCCACCGTGGTCAGCGGGACGAACGCACCCTGCTCGGCCAGGTGGGGCAGCGCGGCCGCGTCCAGCTGCCAGACGTGCTTCAGCCGCGGCAGCCCGGCGCACACCGTGCCGACGGTCATGATGCCCTGCTCGTCCTCCACCACGACGGCCACGCAGCCCGCGTCCCGCAGGATCCACTCCACCTGGTCCCGCGAGGACGTGGGATGGATCGGCACGACCTCCGCGCCGACGGTCCACAGCGCGTGCGCGAACACCGTCCACTCGTACCGGGTCCGGGCCATCAGGGCGACCCGGTGGCCCGGGGAGATCCCCGAGGCGATCAGCCCCTTGGCCAGGTCGACCACCTCGTCCCGCAGCTCGACCGCCGTCACCTCCTCCCACACGCGGGACGCCGCGTCCGCACGGCGGGCGAGGACGGACAGCGTGGGGTTGCGCTCCGCGGTCTCGAAGATGGTGTCGGCGAGCCCGCCGGTCATCGGCGGCACGGCTGCTGGAGCGAGGGCGACGTCGCGCATGCGCTGCTCCCGGGGTGTACGGAGGGTGACTGCGCCGGTCGACTCTGTTGCCGGCGGTGCTCGAATGTAGCCCAGGGAAGCGGTTTCGGTGCCCGGAACAGGTAAGTCGTGATCGGCTGATGATGTGCGCGTGTCCGGGGGACTCGGCGGACATGAGTTACGTGAACCCCGATCCCGAACCCGAGCGGACCCCGGGGCTGGAGCCCGGAGGAGGAGTCCCGCCCGGCGAGACCCCGCCCGCCGAGAGCAGCATGCCCGAGGCCGGGCCCCGGCCCAATCCGCCCAAGGGCTGGGCCAAGGCGCCGCTGACGCTGATTCTCGTCCTCGTCGTCCTGGTCGCGGCCTTCTTCCTGGTGTACGCCCTCGTCCTGATCCTCTGAGCGAGGGGGCTCACCCCTGGGTGCGGCGTACACACTCGGTGACGACGTCCCGCAGACTGCCGGTCCGCTCCAGCAGCCGCCGCTGCTCGACGGCGCCGTTGCCCCGCCGCAACAGATCCGCCACGGCCTCGTCAGCGCGCTCCGCGTCGCCGCTCTCGGCGAGGGCGTCCCCGGCGTGCTCCAGCAGCGACCGCAGGACGTCCGGGGCCGGCCGGGGCCGCATGGTCGCGGGGTCGAGCAGATCTCCCTCCAGGCCCGACCGGGCGGCCTGCCAGGCGGCCAGCCGCAGCAGGCTGATGCTGTGGTCGAGCGGTGGCCTGCCCGCCCGCCAGTCGCGCGCGGCGGTCTCCACCAGGGCGCGGGCCAGCGTGGCGATGAGCACGGCGGTGTCCGCGGACAGGCATACGTCCGCCACCCTCAGCTCCACCGTCGGATAGTGGGCGGACAGGCGTGCGTCGAAGTAGGCCATCGCCTCGTCCAGGATGACGCCGGTCGCCACCATGTCCGCGATCCGCCGGTGGTACCGCTCGCCGGACCCGAAGAGCTCGGTGGGGCCGGCCGACGGCCAGCGCCCCCACACCCGGGTCCGGTAGCTGGCGTAGCCGGTGTCACGGCCCTGCCAGAACGGCGAGTTGGCGCTGATCGCGTTGAGCACCGGGAGCCACGGGCGCAGCCGGTCGAGGACCGCGACGCCCTCCTCGTCGGACTCCACCGACACATGCACATGACATCCGCAGACCAGCTGGTCGCGGGTGCCGATCCCGTACCGGTCGGCGAGCCACTTGTACCGCTCGTTCACGGTGAGGGACGGGCTGACCGGCAGCGGGGAGGTGGCCAGCGCGGCGACCGCGCAGCCGATCTGCCCGGCGTGCCGGGACGCCTCCTTGCGGCAGCGCACGATCTCGTCGCCGAGGCTCATCATGTCCGACTGCGGATGCGTGGCGAACTCCAGCATCTGCCCGAACAGCTCCTTCTCGAAGACGTCCTGCTCGGGATCGTCCCGGGCGGCGCGGGCGAGCACGGCCGCCGCCAGCGCCTTCGGGTCGCCGCTGTCCGGATCGACCAGAAGGAGTTCCTCCTCCACTCCGACGGTGCGCACGGGGTGCCGCCCTTCTGTTCCTGCCACGAGGGGTATTCGGGGTCTGTACGACCCCGGATGCCCCTCGGACGGCCGTCGACACCTGGGCTCAGCGCACCGGCGACAGCCACACCGTGGCGAGCGGTGGCAGCGTGAGCCGGAGGAACCCGTCCTCGGGCTTGATCGCCCCCGGAGCACCGACGCCGACGCCGCTGCCGCCGTAGCGGACGTCGTCGGTGTTGATCGCCTCCGCCCAGCCGGGGATCTCGCCGGGCACCCTGAGGCGGTAGTCGTGACGGACGACGGGGGAGAGGTTCGACACCGCCAGCAGCGGGTTGCCGTCGGCGTCCTGGCGCAGGAACGCGAAGACGTTGTCCTCCGCAGCGTCGCACAGCACCCACCGGAAGCCGCCGGGATCGGTGTCCCGCTGCCACAGCGCCGGGGTGGCCCGGTACAGCGTGTTCAGATCCCGCACCAGATCCTGTACGCCCCGGTGGTCACCCGCCGCCACGTAGCCGGGGTCGAGCAGCCACCACTCGGGCCCGTGCTCGGCGGACCACTCGCCGCCCTGCGCGAACTCCTGCCCCATGAACAGCAGCTGCTTGCCCGGATGCGCCCACATGAAGCCGAGGTAGGCCCGGTGGTTGGCGCGCCGCTGCCACCAGTCGCCCGGCATCTTCGACACCAGGGCCTGCTTGCCGTGCACGACCTCGTCGTGGGAGATGGGCAGTACATAGTTCTCGCTGCAGGCGTACACCATCGAGAAGGTCATCTCGTGGTGGTGGTACTTGCGGTGCACCGGCTCCTTCTGGATGTACTCCAGCGAGTCGTGCATCCAGCCCATGTTCCACTTCAGCCCGAACCCGAGCCCCCCGCTGTCCGTCGGCCGGGTCACCCCGTCCCACGCGGTGGACTCCTCGGCGATGGTCACCACCCCCGGGCAGCGCCGGTAGACGGTGGCGTTCATCTCCTGCAGGAAGGCGACCGCGTCCAGATCCTCCCGCCCGCCGAAGATGTTCGGTTCCCACTGACCGGAGTCACGCGAGTAGTCGAGGTAGAGCATGGAGGCGACGGCGTCCACGCGCAGCCCGTCGATGTGGAACTCCTCGCACCAGTACACGGCGTTCGCGACGAGGAAGTTGCGCACCTCGGTCCGCCCGAAGTCGAACTCGTACGTGCCCCAGTCCGGATGCTCGGCCCGCCGCCAGTCCCCGGGCTCGTACAGCGGGTCCCCGTCGAACCGGGCCAGCGCCCAGTCGTCCTTCGGGAAGTGCGCCGGCACCCAGTCCATGATCACGCCGATGCCGGCCCGGTGCAGCGCGTCCACCAGGTGCTTGAAGTCGTCCGGCGGGCCCAGGCGGGGCGTCGGCGCGTAGTACGAGGTGACCTGGTAGCCCCAGGAGCCGCTGAACGGGTGCCCGGCGACCGGCATCAGCTCGACGTGCGTGAAGCCCATCTCCTTGACATAAGCGGGCAGTTCGTCGGCCAGCTGACGGTAGGTCAACCCCGGCCGCCACGACGGCAGATGCACCTCGTACACCGAGAACGGCGCCTCGTGCACGGGCGTGTCACCGCGATGCGCCATCCACTCCGCGTCGCCCCACGCGTAGTGCGAGGCCGTCACGATCGACGCCGTGTCCGGCGGCACCTCCGTGCGCCGCGCCATCGGGTCGGCCTTGAGGAAGCGGTGGCCGTAGCGAGAGGTGATCTCGAACTTGTACCGGGCGCCCTCGCCGATGCCCGGCAGGAACAGCTCCCACACACCGGACGCGCCGAGCGACCGCATCGGGTACTGCGTGCCGTCCCAGTACGTGAAGTCGCCCGCGACCCGCACTCCTTGGGCGTTCGGCGCCCACACCGTGAAGCGGGTGCCCGGCACTCCCTGGTGCGTCATGGGCTCGGCGCCGAGCGCCTGCCACAGCTGCTCGTGCCGGCCCTCGCGGATCAGATGCAGGTCCAGCTCCCCGAGGGCGGGCAGGAAGCGGTACGGATCCTCCACCTCCTGCTCACCGCCGTCGTAGGCCACCAGCAGCGTGTACGACGGGATCCCGTCGTACGGCAGCACGGCGGCGAAGAGCCCGCCGCCCTCCGACACCAGCTCGTTGCGCACGCCGTCGACCACGACGCTCACCGTGCGGGCGTTCGGGCGCAGCGCACGCAACAGCGTTCCGCCCGGGACCGGGTGGGCGCCCAGCAGGGCGTGCGGATCGTGGTGTGCGCCACCGAGCAGACGGTCGCGGTCGGCGGGATCGAGCGGAGGGGTCACGGGCTGGACCGGGCCGGCGGACTCAGGACTCGAAGTGTCGCGCAGAGCCATGACGTCAGCCTCCCCACACGGCGAGTCGCTCGATCGCGGCCATCGGAACCGGCAGCCAGTCGGGCCGGTGTCTCGCTTCGTACAGCACCTCGTACACCGCCCTGTCCGTCTCGTGCGCGCGCAGCAGCGCGTGCTTCTTGCGTGGATCCCACCCGGCGCGGGCCGCGTAGCCCGCGCAGAACGCTTCCCTGCAGCGGCGCGCCCACTCGGGCCGCCAGGGGCGGCGCTGGCGCGCCGCGTAGTCGAAGGAGCGCAGCATCCCGGCCACGTCCCGCACCGGGGACTGCGCGGCCCGCCGCTCGGCGAGCGGCCGGGACGGCTCGCCCTCGAAGTCGATCACGAACCAGTCGCGCCCGGCCCGCAGTACCTGCCCGAGGTGCAGGTCGCCGTGGATGCGCTGGGCGGGCGGCCCGGTGTCGCACGTGGTCAGCGCACCGAACGCGGCCCGCAGACCGGGAACGAAGGGCCGCAGCGCGGGCACGGCGTGCGCGGCGGCGTCCAGCCGCGCGCACATGGCATCCGCCGTACGCCCGTTCTCGCCCGGTCCGGCCGGCGGAAAGGCCTCGGCCAGCGCGAGATGGATCTCCGCCATGGCCCGCCCCAGCTCCCGGGCCTCGGCGGTGAAGTCGTCGCCGGTGCCGAGCGCCCGCAGCGCCAGCGTCCAGCCGTCGGTGGCATCGGGCAGGAACGGCTGCAGCACGCCCAGTGTGGCCGGGCGCGGAGCGGTCGTGCTGAACCAGGCGACCGGCGCCGGCACCCGAGCGCACCCCTGCGCGGCCAGCGCGCCCGGCACCTCCAGGTCGGGGTTGACGCCCGGCTGGATGCGGCGGAAGACCTTCAGGATGTACGCGTCGCCGTAGACGATCGACGAGTTGGACTGCTCGGCGTCCAGCAGCCGCGGTGGGAGCCCGCCGGGCAGCTCGACGCCCGGGGCCGCCTCGAAGCGCAGCGGACCCGTCGCGCCGGGCTGCCGCAGCCGCTCCAGGAGCAGATGGGCCGAGCGCGGGTCGTCCAGGGCGTCGTACACCGCGAGACCGGCCAGCGGGCCCTGCTCGGCACGGCCGATGAACGCCCGCTCCAGCCGCGGGGCGAGGTGCTCGCGCACACCGAGCAGCAGCTGGTAGCAGTCGCCGGGCGGGGGCGTGCCGCCGGGGGTGGGCACCGGCGCGTGCGAGGCGTGGACCAGCAGGTGCAGACACCCCGGGAACAGCTCGGTCACGAACAACACCGACAGGTCCGCGACGGGCCGGTCCTTGCCCGCGAACCAGCGCTGTTTGGGCAGCCAGTCACGCAGCAGCCCGCCCAGTGAGGCCAGCGGCCGGTCGACACCGGCCGCGGTTCTCGGTCGGACCGTGATGGTCTTCGGCATGGTGACGCGTCCTTTCCTCGGCGCCGTGCGTCAGCGGCGGCGGCCGATGCGGGATGCGACTCGGGTGAGCCGGAACCAGTAGAAGCCGTGGCCCGCGAGGGTCAGCAGGTAGGGCAGTTCACCGATGGCGGGGAAGCGCACACCGCCGATCAGCTCGACGGGGTGCCGTCCGTCGTAGGTCCGCAGATCGAGTTCGGTGGGCTGTGCGAACCGGGAGAAGTTGTTGACGCACAGCACCAGGTCGTCGCCGTACTCGCGCAGGAAGGCCAGGACCGCCGGATTGGACGACAGGAGTTCGGTGTAGGACCCCAGTCCGAAGGCGGGATTCTGCTTGCGGATCTCGATCATGCGGCGGGTCCAGTGCAGCAGCGACGACGGCGAGGCCATGGA
>NZ_JBIBKS010000029.1:0-86891 GCF_042959345.1 Streptomyces sp. NPDC007905
AAACGCCCGGTTACATTCCGAACCCGGAAGCTAAGCCTCACAGCGCCGATGGTACTGCAGGGGGGACCCTGTGGGAGAGTAGGACGCCGCCGAACTCCTTTTACAGCTCCGGCTCTTGGGCACACAGCCCAGGGGCCGGAGCTTTTTTGCGTTGAGGTAGGGTCAGGGAGCATCGTTGACTCGTTTCGCACAGGAGGCCCCCGGGTGGAGGTCCAAGAGACCCGTGTCCAGACAAACCGGGTCCTCACCATCCCCAACATCCTCAGCATGGCCCGGCTCGTCGGCGTACCCGTCTTCCTCTGGCTGATCCTCAGGCCCGAGTTCGGTGGTCCCCAGAGCGATGGCTGGGCTCTCCTCGTGCTGGCTTTCAGCGGGGTCAGTGACTATCTGGACGGCAAGCTCGCCCGGCGCTGGAACCAGATCAGCAATCTCGGCCGGCTCCTCGATCCCGCAGCCGACCGGCTGTACGTCCTTTCCACGCTGCTGGGCCTCACCTGGCGTGAGATCCTCCCGGTCTGGCTGACCGCCCTCCTGCTGGCGAGAGAGCTGATGCTGCTGGTGATGGTGGGCATCCTCAGACGGCACGGCTATCCGCCGCCGCAGGTGAACTTTCTGGGGAAGGCCGCCACGTTCAACTTGATGTGTGCCTTCCCGCTGCTGCTGCTCAGTGACGGAAACGGATGGATCGCGTCACTCGCTGCTGTTTTCGGATGGGCGTTCGCAGGATGGGGTACAACCCTCTATTGGTGGGCAGGAGTGCTCTACGTGGTCCAAGTCCGCCACCTGGTCCGCGCGGACGCCACGGCCGATTGAACTCGTCGATTGTCCAGACATAGTGGCCCGATGGCCCGCGGTCGAAAACTGCGGGACAATCGGGACGGGTGAAGTCGGCTAGACCGTCGTCTCTTTAGGAGGACGCTTCCGACATGAAGGCCGTCGTGATGGCCGGTGGCGAAGGCACTCGCCTTCGCCCTATGACCTCCAGCATGCCCAAGCCGCTCCTTCCGGTGGTGAACCGCCCGATCATGGAGCATGTGCTGCGGCTGCTCAAAAGGCATGGGCTCAACGAGACCGTTGTCACCGTGCAGTTCCTGGCATCGCTCGTCAAGAACTACTTCGGCGACGGCGAAGAGCTCGGAATGGAGCTCACCTATGCCAATGAGGAGAAGCCACTCGGTACCGCCGGAAGCGTGAAGAACGCCGAGGAAGCGTTGAAGGACGATGCTTTCCTCGTCATCTCCGGTGATGCCCTGACCGACTTCGACCTCACCGACCTGATCAATTTCCACAAGGAGAAGGGCGCGCTGGTCACCGTTTGTCTGACCCGGGTGCCCAATCCGCTGGAGTTCGGCATCACCATCGTCGACGAGGAAGGCAAGGTCGAGCGTTTCCTCGAGAAACCGACCTGGGGGCAGGTCTTCTCCGACACGGTCAACACGGGCATCTACGTCATGGAGCCCGAGGTCTTCAACTACGTCGAGCCCGATGTGTCCGTCGACTGGTCGGGCGACGTCTTCCCGCAGCTCATGAAGGAAGGCAAGCCCATCTACGGGTATGTCGCCGAGGGCTACTGGGAGGACGTCGGCACCCACGAGAGCTACGTCAAGGCCCAGGCCGACGTCCTCGAGGGCAAAGTCAACGTCGACATCGACGGGTTCGAGATCTCCCCGGGCGTCTGGGTGGCCGAGGGTGCGGAAGTGCACCCTGATGCGGTGCTCCGCGGACCGCTGTACATCGGCGACTACGCCAAGGTGGAGGCCGGCGCCGAAATCCGCGAGCACACCGTCGTCGGCTCCAACGTCGTCGTGAAGACCGGTGCCTTCCTGCACAGGGCCGTGGTGCATGACAACGTGTACGTGGGCCAGCACAGCAATCTGCGCGGGTGTGTCGTCGGCAAGAACACCGACATCATGCGGGCCGCCCGGATCGAGGACGGCGCGGTCATCGGTGACGAGTGTCTGATCGGCGAAGAATCGATCGTTCAGGGCAATGTGCGGGTCTACCCGTTCAAGACCATCGAGGCGGGCGCGTTCGTCAACACCTCGGTCATCTGGGAGTCCAGAGGGCAGGCGCAGCTGTTCGGAGCGCGCGGGGTGACCGGGATTCTCAACGTGGAGATCACGCCCGAGCTGGCCGTACGGCTCGCGGGTGCCTATGCGACCACGCTGAAGAAGGGCTCGACGGTCACCACGGCCCGTGACCACTCGCGAGGCGCCCGGGCGCTCAAGCGGGCGGTCATCTCCGCGCTCCAGGCCAGTGCCATCGACGTACGGGACCTGGAGAACGTACCGCTTCCCGTGGCACGACAGCAGACCGCGCGAGGCAGTGCCGGCGGCATCATGATCCGGACCTCGCCGGGCGTGCCGGACTCCGTCGACATCATGTTCTTCGACGGGCAGGGCGCGGACCTCTCGCAGGGCGGCCAGCGCAAGCTGGACCGGGTGTTCGCCCGACAGGAGTACCGCCGGGCGTTCCCCGGGGAGATCGGTGACCTGTACTTCCCGGCGAGCGTCTTCGACTCCTACACCGGCTCGCTGTTGCGGAACGTCGACACGACCGGGATAGCGGAATCGGGCCTGAAGGTGGTCGTGGACGCCTCCAACGGCAGCGCCGGCCTCGTCCTGCCGAGCCTGCTCGGCAAACTCGGTGTGGACTCGCTGACGATCAACCCCGGCCTCGACGAGACGAGACCCACGGAGACCGGGGACATGCGGCGCAAGGGGCTGGTACGCCTCGGCGAGATAGTCGCGTCCTCCAGGGCCGCGTTCGGCGTCCGGTTCGACCCCGTCGGCGAGCGGCTGTCGCTCGTGGACGAGAAGGGACGGATCATCGAGGACGACCGGGCCCTGCTGGTGATGCTGGACCTGGTGGCGGCCGAGCGGCGCAGTGGACGCGTGGCGCTGCCCGTCACCACGACCCGGATCGCCGAGCAGGTGGCCGCCTACCACGGCACGCAGGTCGAGTGGACGACCACGTCTCCCGACGACCTCACGCGCGTGGGGCGCGAAGAGGGCACCATCTTCGGCGGCGACGGCATGGGCGGGTTCATCGTCCCCGAGTTCAGCGGTGTCTACGACGGCACGGCGGCCTTCGTACGGCTGATCGGGCTGGTGGCGCGCACACAGCTCACGCTGAGCCAGATCGATGCGCGGATTCCGCGGGCGCACGTCCTCAAGCGGGACCTGGCGACCCCGTGGGCCGTCAAGGGCCTGGTGATGCGGCGTGTCGTCGAGGCCGCCGGTGATCGCTTCGTCGATACGACGGACGGCGTGCGGGTCGTGGAGACCGACGGGCGCTGGGTGATGGTGCTTCCCGACCCCGCCGAGGCCGTCACCCACCTGTGGGCCGAAGGGCCCGACGATGCCTCCGCGCAGGCCCTGCTGGACGAGTGGTCGGCCGTGGTGGACAGCGCCGGCCGCTAGAACCGGCAGCCCGGACGGCAAAAGGCACTGCACGCGCGCGTGCCGGACAAGTGTCCCCAAGGGGGCCTGTCCGGCACGCCGGAGGGGCCGTTCGGAGGTACTGGTCGCGACATGCGACGATGTGCGGCATGCCGCAGCAACCCCCCGTTCGGAGCAGCCCCCCGCAGCCGCGGCGTCCGGACGCCTCCATGTCGTTGATCACCAACGTCATGGACCACAGCCTCGACGACGGGTACGCCGAGGCCGCTGCCCGGAGGCAGTCCGAGGGTGAAGGCGGACTGCCGAAGACGCTCCGGGCGAAGCTGGGCCTGGCGGCCGGGCTGGTTCTCGCCGCGCTGGTCGTGACCGTGGGTGCGGCGCAGGCGCGCGTGGCGGCGCCCGTGGTGGCCAAGGAGCGCCAGGAGCTGATCGACCGCATCGACCGGGAGACCTCGGACGCGGACAAGCTGGAGAACGATGTCGACAAGCTGCGCGACGATGTCGGCGCGCGCCAGCGGGCGGCACTGAAGCAGAGCGGCGGCAGCGCCGACGCGGACCTGGCGGGCATCCTGTCGGGCGCCACCGCGGTGCACGGCCCCGGGGTGAAGCTCGTGGTGAACGACGCCAAGGAGGCAAGTACCGGGGGCGACGGCACCAATCCGCGTGAGACCTCGGGTTTCTCCGACACCGGGCGGGTGCGCGACCGGGACATGCAGCGGGTGGTCAACGGGCTGTGGGCCTCCGGGGCCGAGGCCGTCTCCGTCAACGGACAGCGGCTGACGGGCCTGTCCGCGATCAGAGCCGCGGGTGACGCGATACTGGTCGACAACAAGCCGCTCGTGCCGCCGTACACGGTGCTGGCGGTGGGGGACGGGGAGCGGTTGAGTACGAGGTTCCAGAACAGCGCGGACGGGCTCTATCTGCATGCGCTGGAGGAGAACTTCGCCATCCGCGCCACCATCTCCACGGAGAGCGACGTCCGGTTGCCCTCCGCACCGAGTGTGATCGTACGTACAGCACAGCCGAACGCCGAGAAGACTGAGAAGGGCACATCGTGATCGCCGTACTGGGCCTCGTCGTGGGAGTCGTGGCCGGCTTGTTGGTCCGGCCTGAGGTTCCGGCGGTCGTCGAGCCTTATCTGCCGATCGCCGTCGTGGCGGCGCTGGACGCCGTGTTCGGTGGTCTGCGGGCCATGCTGGACGGCATCTTCGACGACAAGGTCTTCGTGGTGTCGTTCCTGTCGAACGTGGTCGTGGCCGCGTTGATCGTGTTCCTGGGCGACAAGTTGGGCGTGGGCGCGCAGCTGTCCACGGGGGTCGTGGTGGTTCTCGGTATCCGGATCTTCTCCAACGCCGCGGCAATCCGGCGGCACGTCTTCCGGGCGTGAGAGCGATGAGCAACCAGGACGAGCAGCCGGAGAACAGGCTGCGCAAGGAACTGCCCGACGAGGTGCCGCCCTCGGCCCCGGAGCCCGAGCAGTCGCCCGCGGAGGGCGGCGAGCCGCAGCTCACCGGGCGCCGGCGGCTGGTCGAGGGGCTGTGGCCGCCGCGGGTCACGCGGGCCCAACTCATCGTGGCCGTACTGCTGTTCGGCCTCGGTTTCGGGCTGGCCGTGCAGGTGGCGTCGAACAGCGACAGCGATGGCGCGCTGCGCGGAGCCCGCCAGGAAGATCTTGTTCGCATCCTTGATGAACTGGATTCCCGTACTCAGCGTCTTCAGGACGAGAAGCAGGGACTCGACAAGCAGCGTCAGGAGCTGCAGAGCAGCTCCGACCAGGCCGCCGAGGCACGCAGGCAGACCGCCGAGAAGGAGCGGCAACTCGGCATTCTGGCGGGCACCGTGGCGGCGCAGGGTCCCGGCATCACGATGACGATCGAGGACACGAAGGGGACGGTCAAGGCGGACATGCTGCTCGACGCGATCCAGGAGTTGCGCGCGGCCGGCGCGGAGGCGATTCAGGTCAACGGGGTACGGGTGGTCGCGAGCACGTACTTCACCGACGCCGGCACGAGCGTGAGCGTCGATGGGAACAAGATCAACGCCCCTTATCGTTTCAAGGTCATCGGCAAGTCCCAGGATCTCGAGCCGGCACTGAACATCCCTGGAGGGGTGGTGCAGACTCTGGAGAAGGAGCAGGCCACGGTAACCGTCGAACGGTCCGTCAAGATCGTCGTGGACGCCTTGCGACAGGCGAAGCGGCCTGACTACGCTCGGTCGTCCTCCCAGTGAACCGGCGGTGCATGGCGGACGTCCGGCAGGGGCATGAGCTTGCGGGGGGTCGACGCATCGAAGGGGTGGTGCGTGGTGGAAACTGTCTGGTGGCTACGGACGTTGTCAGGGTGTCCGGGTCGGCCGGTGTAGGCAATCAGGGTTCGTCCTGCCCCACGGGCGGGTCTGTTTCGGTCAAGGGGAATCGCCCGTGAAGTTGTTTGCGAAGTTGTTCGGCAAGAGCGCGCGAGAGGGCAGCGACAACGCGACCGCTCGTCATCGCGCACAGCCTGACGCAGAGGGCCAGCGCCCGCTGTTCCGTGACCAGGTCGCTGGTCCGGGCGGTGACATTTCCGGAGGCCAGGGCGCGGCGTCTGTTGACCCTGCCCAGTCCGGCGGCATAGGTTTCGGGCAACCGTCAACCTCAAGTACGGGTGGAGGGTTTACTTCCGACCCGTACGCGTCCAACGCCCCCGCGGGGCAGCCGCGGCAGGAGGATCCGTCCATGTCGGTCCTGGTGTGTACGAGGTGCGGTAACCGCAACGCGGAGAACGCGCGCTTCTGCTCGAACTGCGGCGCGCCGCTGCGGCCGGGTGTGGCGCCGGAGCGCCCGTCCGAGACCACCTCCACCATTTCCATCTCCGGCCTCGAGGCGTACGACGCCGAGGCGACCGGGCAGGCGCCGGTGCCGATGCTCTCGCCCGAGGCGCAGGCCGCGGTCGACGCGCTGCCGCTGGGCTCGGCGCTGCTGGTGGTGCGCCGGGGCCCGAACTCGGGCAGCCGCTTCCTGCTGGACAGCGATCTGACCACGGCGGGCCGGCATCCGCAGAGCGACATCTTCCTGGACGACGTGACGGTCTCCCGTCGGCACGTGGAGTTCCGGCGCTCTCCGGACGGGTCGTTCACGGTGGCCGACGTGGGCAGTCTGAACGGCACGTACGTCAACCGCGAGCGGATCGACCAGGTCGCTTTGTCGAACGGCGACGAGGTGCAGATCGGCAAGTACCGGCTGGTCTTCTACGCGAGCCGGCAGGGCATCTGACCCTCCGGACGCCGTCCGGGGACTCCAGGGAAGGTCCATGCTTCAACCACCGAGCGGCGGTGCCCGAAGCGGTGCCGCCGCCACGGACAGTGGGCTGATGAGTATCGGCACGGTGCTGAACGTGCTGCGTGACGAGTTCCCCGAAGTCACCATCTCCAAGATCCGCTTCCTGGAGTCGGAGGGCCTCATCGAGCCGCAGCGGACTCCTTCCGGGTACCGCAAGTTCAGCGCGGGGGACGTCGAGCGCCTCGCTCATGTCCTGAGGATGCAGCGGGACCACTATCTGCCGCTCAAGGTGATCCGGGAACACCTGGACGCCATGGAGCGGGGCGAGGCCGTCCAGCTGCCCGTGGTGGGCCGCCAGCGCGCCGGGGAGGATATGCCGGAGCTGCCCGAGCGTCCCACGGTGGCCCGGATCGGGCGGGCCGAGCTGCTGGCGGCCGCGGACATCGCCGAGGGAGACCTCGAGGAGTGGGAGTCGTACGGGCTCATCGCTCCCCTGGAGGACGGGGTGTACGACGCCGAGGCCGTGACCGTGGCCTCCCTCGTCGCCGAGCTGGGCCGGTTCGGGATCGAGCCGCGTCACCTGCGGCTGATGAGGGCCGCAGCCGACCGCGAGGCGGGGCTCGTGGACCAGGTGGTGGCCCCCCTCAAGCGCCACCGCAACCCGCAGACCAGGGCCCATGCCGAGGCCCGTACGAAGGAGCTGGCGGCGCTCACGGTGAAACTGCACGCCGCGCTGGTGCAGACGGCCCTCGGCGTGCGGTTGCCCTGAGCGGCGGGGTGTCCGGGCGGCTGGATCGGCCACCTGTTCCCGGCCCGACTACCCAAACGTCCCGGGCACGGCCTAGGGTTGCTGTGTGAACGAGCTCGATGTCGTAGGTGTCCGGGTCGAAATGCCCTCCAACCAACCGATCGTGCTCCTGCGCGAAGTGGGGGGCGACCGTTACCTCCCCATCTGGATCGGGCCGGGGGAGGCGACGGCGATCGCCTTCGCCCAGCAGGGCATGGCCCCCGCGCGACCGCTGACCCACGACCTGTTCAAGGACGTGCTGGAGGCCGTCGGCCAGGAGCTGACCGAAGTGCGCATCACGGATCTGCGTGAGGGCGTCTTCTACGCGGAGCTGGTCTTCGCCAGCGGGGTCGAGGTGAGCGCCCGTCCCTCCGATGCCATAGCGCTCGCCCTGCGCACCGGAACGCCGATCTACGGCAGCGACACGGTGCTGGACGACGCCGGCATCGCGATTCCGGACGAACAGGAGGACGAGGTGGAGAAGTTCCGCGAGTTCCTCGACCAGATCTCGCCCGAGGACTTCGGCACCAGCAGCCAGTGAGGCGGGGACCGGCCGGGGCGGCCCGAGCGTCCGCAGGACCGGCCGCCCAGCGGTGGTCGTGCCGCTGCCATGGCAATTGCCACCGGCCATTGAGAGCGTCCTACGGCTCCCCACGAGAGCATTCGGCTAGCCTTTCCCCGCGGTGGGGTACGGGAAACCACTCCTAGGGTGATTATCACTCGGCGTGCCGAGTGTGGCGATCGTTGACGCACCCCTGGTGACTGCCTACCGTCGAGAAGGCAGGTCAAGGACGGAGGTCGGCGTGAGAACGAGCGGCGACGGTACGGCTGGGGGTGCCCCCGGACGAGGTTTCGGGGAGAGCGGTCCGTACCCTCCCCCAAGCTCTCAGCCGCGTTCGGGCAGGGGGTACTCCCATTCCGGTAGCGCGGTCGACCACGCCCTGCAGCGACCGACGGCGGTGCCGAACGGCGGAGGGGCGGCGTCCATGGCGTCCGAGGAGATCGGCTACCGCGGGCCCACGGCCTGCGCGGCCGCCGGCATCACCTACAGGCAACTCGACTACTGGGCCCGTACCGGCCTCGTCGAGCCGAGCGTACGGCCCGCCTACGGGTCGGGCACCCAGCGCCTGTACAGCTTCCGGGACGTTGTCGTCCTGAAGATCGTCAAGCGGTTCCTGGACACCGGGGTCTCGCTGCAGAACATCCGTACGACCGTCCAGCACCTCAGGGACCGCGGTTTCCGTGATCTGGAGCGCATGACCCTCATGAGCGACGGTGCCACGGTGTACGAGTGCACCTCGCCCGACGAGGTCCACGCCCTGCTCCAGGGCGGCCAGGGCATCTTCGGCATCGCCGTCGGGGTGGTCTGGCGGGACGTGGAAAGCGCGCTCTCCCAACTGCACGGCGAGCGCATCGACACCGGGGAGACGCTGGTCGGGCCCAACCCGGCGGACGAACTGGCGCGGCGGCGCAACCGGGCGGTCTGACCGCGGGGTCGCGTGCGCGGCCGCCCGAGCGTCGGCCCCTCGGCCGGGGGCCCGCGTGCCGGAAGCCGCCTACGAGTATCAATGTCAGTGGCGTGGTGCAGCATCGGAGATGTGAGAAACGCGCCCACGATCCTGCATCTCGACATGGATGCCTTCTTCGCCTCGGTGGAGCAGGCGTCCAAGCCGAGCCTGCGGGGGAAGGCCGTCGTCGTGGGCGGGCTCGGACCGCGCGGCGTGGTGGCCACCGCGTCGTACGAGGCCCGGGTCTTCGGGGTCCACTCGGCGATGCCGATGGCCCAGGCGCGCCGGCTGGCGCCGAACGCCGCGTACCTCGTGCCCCGCTTCACCCTCTACCGGTCGATCAGCGAGCAGGTGATGGCGCTGCTGCGGGAGCTGTCACCCCTGGTGGAGCCGCTGAGCCTGGACGAGGCGTTCGTGGACCTGGAGGCCGGGGGAGCGGCCTGTGACGAGGTGTCGGCGCGGCTGGCCGGAGCGAAGCTGCGGGCGGACATACGGGCGGTCACGGGGCTCACCGGGTCGGTGGGGTTGGCCGCGTCCAAGATGCTCGCGAAGATCGCCTCGGAGCAGGCCAAGCCCGATGGGCTCGTGCTCATCGAGCCCGGGACCGAGCGGGCGCTGCTGGGACCCATGTCGGTGCGGACCCTGCCCGGGGTCGGTCCGGCCACCGGGGACCATCTGCGGCGGGCCGGGATCACCACGGTCGAGGAACTGGCCGAGGCGGGTGAGGACGAACTCGTACGGCTGCTCGGCAAGGCGCACGGGCACGCGCTGTACGCCATGGCGCTGGCGCGCGACGACCGGTCCGTGGTGGCCGAGCGGGAGACCAAGTCGGTGTCGGTCGAGGACACCTACGACGTGGACATCCACGACCGGCTGCGGGTTGGCCTCGAGGTGCAGCGGCTCGCTGACCGGTGCGTGGGGCGGCTGCGCGGTGCCGGGCTGTCGGGGCGGACCATCGTGCTCAAGGTGCGGCGCTACGACTTCTCGACGCTGACCCGCTCCGAGACGCTTCGCGGCCCCACTGACGACCCTGCGGTGATCCGGGAGGCGGCCGCGCGGCTGCTGGAGTCCGTGGACACCACGGGCGGGGTGCGGCTGCTCGGCGTGGGCGTCTCCGGGCTCGCCGACTACACCCAGGAGGACCTGTTCGCGCAGGCGGCGGGCGAGCGGGCAGCGGAGGCACCGGAGGAGGCCGCGCCGGAGGCGGTGCAGGAGCAACCGGAGCCGGTCGAACGGCACTGGCGGGCGGGGAACGACGTACGGCACGCCGCGTACGGGCACGGCTGGGTGCAGGGCAGCGGTCTGGGGCGGGTCACGGTGCGCTTCGAGACACCGCAGTCGGAGCCGGGGCGGGTGCGCACGTTCCGGGTCGACGATCCGGATCTGGAGCCGGCGGATCCGCTGCCGCTCGGGGCGGCCGGCGGAGCGGTTGCCCACCCGCCGGCGGGCCCGGGCCAGGACGTTACGCGCATTGCGGGCGTGGGAGCGGACAGAGAACGCACGGGAACGTCGGCGGCCGTGCCGGGCGCGGGTGACGACACGGGCACGTCGGACGCCGTACAAGGGGCGCACGGCGACGGCACAGGCGCTTCAGTGGCCGTGCCAGGTGCGCACGGTGACGGCACGGACATGCCAGACGCCGTACAAGGTGCGCACGGTGACGACAAAGGGGCGTCAGTGGCCGTGCCGGGTGCGCACCGTGACGACATGGACGAGTCGGAGACCGCCACCGCCGAGGACACGGGCGCCGCGGCCGCAACGCCCGGGGACGGCGCGGTCGCGAAGGCGGTCGGGGTTCTGGCGGCCGATGAGGGGACCGGCAGAGGGGTCGGAGAGGGGACGGCTCAGGTCTCCTCGGTGCCCGCCAGCTTGCCGAAGTCGTGGTCCGGGAATGCGTGAGGTGGGGTCACGTCGAGGCCGTAGTGGTGGTAGAGCTGGAGTTCCTGTTCGGGGGAGAGGTGGCGGCCCACGCCGAAGTCGGGGGCGTCCTTGATGAGCGCGCGGTCGAAGGGGACCCGGAGGGCGCCGTCGATCAGTTCGCTGGGCTCGAGGGGGACGAAGGCGTCCCGGGAGAACAGCCCGGTGCGTATGGCCGCCCACTCCGGCACGCCCGTCGCGTCGTCGAGGTACACCTCGTCGATGGTGCCGAGCTTGGTGCCGTTGCGGTCGAACGCCTTGCGGCCGATCAGGTTGCGCGGATCGATGTCGGTCTGCACGGTCCCTCTCCCTCCACTTGGTCGCAACTCATCCGTAAGCACTACAAAAGAGCACATTCGAGGAGGCGGCCACTCGAAAGCCCGCGCGTTGACCTCGCTGGTAGGCTGACAACGGCTGCTGACCCCGTGCGGGAGAGTCCTCCGACCACCTCGGAGGCGCCGAAGGAGCAAATCCTCCCCGGAATCTCTCAGGCTCACGTACCGCACGGACGAGGTCACTCTGGAAAGCAGGGCGGGTGTCGACGGCTCCCGCTCTCACCGACGGTGAAAGCCGGGACCCTCGGGCGCCCGGTGAAGCTCTCAGGTTGAGATGACAGAGGGGGAGGCCGTCGGGGCACCCGCGCCGTGGTGTCCCTCGAAGGTCGTGTCAGACCAGGAGGCCTCCGCAATGACCACCCATCGCATTCCGCTCTCCGAGCTCGAAGCGGGCATCCCTTTCGAGCAGCGCCACATCGGGCCCGACCAGGAGGCGCGGGCCAAGATGCTCGCGCACGTCGGCTACGGCTCCCTCGACGAGCTGACCGCCGCCGCGGTTCCGGATGTGATCAAGAACGCCGACGCCCTGGATCTGCCGGGGGCCCGGACCGAGGCCGAGGTGCTGGCCGAGCTGCGCTTGCTCGCCGACCGCAACCAGGTCCTCGGATCCATGATCGGGCTCGGCTACTACGGCACCTTCACCCCGCCGGTCATCCTGCGCAACGTCATGGAGAACCCGGCCTGGTACACGGCCTACACGCCGTACCAGCCGGAGATCTCGCAGGGCCGCCTGGAGGCCCTGCTGAACTTCCAGACGATGGTCGCCGAGCTCACCGGCCTGCCGACCTCCGGCGCCTCGCTCCTGGACGAGGGCACGGCCGCCGCGGAGGCGCTGGCGCTGTCCCGGCGCATGGGCAAGAACAAGAAGGGCGTGTTCCTGGTCGACGCGGATGTGCTGCCGCAGACCATCGCCGTGATCGAGACGCGTGCGGAGCCGACCGGTGTGGAGGTCGTCGTCGCCGACCTCAGCGAGGGCATCCCCGCCGACATCGCCGCGCGTGAGATCAACGGCGTGCTGATCCAGTACCCGGGCGCCTCCGGTGCCGTGCGCGACATCAAGCCGCTCATCGACCAGGCGCACGAGCTGGGCGCCCTCGTCACCGTCGCCGCCGACCTGCTGGCGCTCACCCTGCTGACCTCGCCGGGCGAGCTGGGCGCGGACATCGCCGTCGGCACCACCCAGCGCTTCGGCGTGCCCATGGGCTTCGGCGGGCCGCACGCCGGTTACATGGCGGTGCACGAGAAGTTCGCGCGCAGCCTGCCCGGCCGGCTGGTCGGCGTCTCCGTGGACGCGGACGGCAACAAGGCCTACCGGCTCGCCCTGCAGACCCGTGAGCAGCACATCCGCCGCGAGAAGGCCACCAGCAACATCTGCACCGCGCAGGTGCTGCTCGCCGTGATGGCCGGCATGTACGCCGTCTACCACGGCCCCGAGGGCCTGAAGGCCATCGCCCGCCGCACCCACCGCTACGCCACGATCCTCGCCGAGGGCCTGAAGGCGGCCGGTGTCGAGATCGTCCACGGCGCCTACTTCGACACGCTCACCGCGCGCGTGCCGGGCAGGGCCGCCGAGATCGTCGCAGCCGCCCGCGACAACGGCGTCAACCTGCGTCCGGTCGACGCCGACCACGTCTCCCTCGCCTGCGACGAGACCACCAACCGGGCCCAGCTGGCCGCCGTCTTCTCCGCCTTCGGCGTCGAGGGCGACATCGAGGCCCTGGACGCGGCGGCCGCGCAGGCCCTGCCCGAGGCGCTGCTGCGTACCGACGACTACCTGACCCACCCGGTCTTCCACGAGCACCGCTCCGAGACCGCGATGCTGCGCTACCTGCGCAAGCTGGCCGACCGCGACTACGCGCTCGACCGGGGCATGATCCCGCTGGGCTCCTGCACCATGAAGCTCAACGCGACCACCGAGATGGAGCCGGTCACCTGGCCCGAGTTCGGCCAGCTGCACCCCTTCGCCCCGGCCGGGCAGGCCGAGGGCTACCTCACGCTCATCCGCGAGCTGGAGGAACGTCTCGCCGAGGTCACCGGCTACGACAAGGTCTCGCTCCAGCCGAACGCCGGTTCGCAGGGCGAGCTGGCCGGTCTGCTCGCCGTTCGCGGCTACCACCGCGCCAACGGTGACGAGCAGCGGACGGTGTGCCTCATCCCGTCCTCCGCGCACGGCACCAACGCCGCCAGCGCCGTGATGGCCGGCATGAAGGTCGTCGTCGTCAAGACCGCCGAGGACGGCGAGATCGACATCGAGGACCTGCGGGCCAAGATCGAGCAGTACCGCGACGAGCTCTCGGTGCTCATGATCACCTACCCGTCGACGCACGGCGTCTTCGAGGAGCACGTCGCCGACATCTGCGCCCGGGTCCACGAGGCGGGCGGCCAGGTGTACGTCGACGGCGCCAACCTCAACGCGCTGGTCGGCCTCGCCAAGCCGGGCCACTTCGGTGGCGACGTCTCGCACCTGAACCTGCACAAGACCTTCTGCATCCCGCACGGCGGCGGCGGCCCGGGCGTCGGCCCGGTCGCGGTCCGCGAGCACCTGGCGCCGTACCTGCCCAACCACCCGCTGCAGCCGGCGGCCGGTCCGGAGACCGGCGTCGGCCCGATCTCGGCGGCGCCGTGGGGCAGCGCGGGCATCCTGCCGATCTCGTGGGCGTACGTCCGCCTGATGGGCGGCGAGGGCCTGAAGCGCGCCACCCAGGTGGCCGTGCTCTCCGCGAACTACATCGCCAAGCGCCTGGAGCCGCACTACCCGGTGCTCTACACCGGCCCCGGCAACCTGGTCGCGCACGAGTGCATCATCGACCTGCGCCCGCTGACCAGGGCGACCGGCGTGAGCGTGGACGACGTGGCCAAGCGTCTGATCGACTACGGCTTCCACGCGCCGACCATGTCCTTCCCGGTGGCCGGCACGCTGATGATCGAGCCGACCGAGTCCGAGGACCTGGCCGAGCTCGACCGCTTCTGCGACGCGATGATCGCCATCCGCGCGGAGATCGAGAAGGTCGGCTCCGGCCAGTGGCCCGCGGAGGACAACCCGCTGCACAACGCCCCGCACACGGCGCGGTCGCTGGGAGGGGAGTGGGAGCACCCGTACAGCCGCGAGGAGGCCGTCTTCCCGGCCGGTGTCTCGGCCGCCGACAAGTACTGGCCGCCGGTGCGCCGTGTCGACCAGGCCTACGGTGACCGCAACCTGGTCTGCTCCTGCCCGCCGCTGGACGCGTACGAGGACTGAGCGAGCGTCTGAGGGCCCCCGTCCGTGCCTGGGCGGGGGCCCTCGCGCATCCGCCTAGGCCGTCGCGAGGGCCACCTCGGTCGACTTGATCAGGGCGATCACGTCGGAGCCGACGAAGAGACCGAGGTCGGTGGCCGCGTCCTTGGTGATCGCCGCGGTGAGTTCACCGCCGGCCAGAGACACTTTCACCGTCGCCATGACCGTGCCGAGTTCCAGATGGGTGACCGCGCCGGGGAACTGGTTGCGGATCGACAGGCCCTCGTAGCGGCTGGTGGCGAGGGAGACCTCCGTCGACTTCACCAGAGCGCGAACAGGGGAGCCGGGGGCGAGGCCGAGTTGTTCGACGGCCTCCAGGGTGATGGCGGAGGTGAGGTCCTGCCCGCCGTCCAGTCGGACCTTGACCACGGCCATGACCTCTCCGGGCTGGACTTGGGTGACGGTCCCGGGGAGCTGGTTGCGGATGCTCAGTGTCATGGGCACCCACCGTAGAGCGCATATGCGTTCAGGCCGGGTATGCGTGCGTCTGAGTCGCTTTGACCGTGGCCCAGACAGCTGCGCCGGGGTGCAGGCCGAGCTCCGCTGCGGCGACCGCGGTGAGGTCGGCGGCGAGGGGGAGTTCGCCGGTGAGGTCGGCGCGGATCTGGTCGCCGTGCGTCTCCAGGCCGGCGACCTCGCAGCGCCACAGGTTGCGGGCGCTGGCACCGGTGGGCCGGTCCCGGAACAGTGTGACGGCGCCCGGCGGGAACGCCACGAAGGCGGGCCCGGACAGCACCTCCGTGGTGGTGATCGCGGGCCCGGAAGCGAGCCGTACCGTGTGCCCCTCGGCCTGCCCCCGGTAGAGGTTGAGGCCGACGAGCTGCGCGATGTAGTCCGTGCGCGGATGGCGGGCGGTGTCCGACGGCGTGCCCTCCTGGACGACCCGGCCGTGCTCGACGACCACCAGCCGGTCCGCGAGCACCATGGCGTCCAGCGGATCGTGCGTGACCAGGACGGCGACCGCCTCGAACCCGGCGAGGTGGCGCCTGAGCTGGGCGCGGATCTCCAGCCGGGTACGGGCGTCCAGGGCCGCGAGCGGCTCGTCCAGGAGCAGCAGCCGTGGCCTGGTGGCCAGGGCGCGGGCGAGTGCGACGCGCTGGGCCTGGCCGCCGGAGAGCCGGCGGGGCTTGGCGCCGGCATGGTCGGCGAGGCCCATGCGGTCCAGCCAGACGGCGGCCCGGGCGCGTGCCTCGGCCTTGCCGGCGCCCTGGCAGCGGGGGCCGAAGGCCACGTTGTCCAGGGCGGACAGATGCGGGAAGAGAAGGTAGTCCTGGAAGACGACGCCGACCGGGCGGGACTCGGGCGGGGTGCGTTCCAGGGAAATGCCGTCCAGCCGCAGGTGGCCCTCGGTGAGGGGGACAAGACCGGCGAGGGCGCGCAGCGCGGTCGTCTTGCCGGCGCCGTTGGGGCCCAGCAGTGCGACGACGTCCCCGGGCGCGGCGGTCAGGGTCACGTCGAGCCGGAAGGAACCCCGGTCGACGACGACTCGGGCATCGAGTCCCTGCTCGCCCCCCACCCCTAGGGCGGCCTTGAGGGCGTCGGTGTCGGTCATGTGTCCGTCCGTCGGCACAGGTACGGTGGCGTCTTTCCATCCTCGCGGCATCGTCATGATCCCGTCAGCCAGCGGTCGCGCAACCCCGCCAGCACCGCGATGGAGACGGCCAGCAGGACCAGACTGAGCGAGATGGCGGCGTCGGGGTCGTTCTGCAGGGCGAGGTAGACCGCGAGGGGCATGGTCTGGGTGCGGCCGGGGAAGTTGCCCGCGAAGGTGATCGTCGCCCCGAACTCGCCGAGCGCGCGGGCCCAGGCCAGGACGGCGCCCGCGGCGATGCCCGGAGCGATCAGCGGCAGGGTGACCCGGCGGAACGCGGTGAAGCGGGAGGCACCGAGCGTGGTGGCCGCCTCCTCGTAACGCGGGTCGGCGGCCCGCAGCGTGCCCTCGACGCTGATGACCAGGAACGGCATCGCGACGAAGGCCTCCGCGATCACCACACCGGTGGTGGTGAACGGCAGAGTGATGCCGAACCAGGAGTCGAGCCACTGGCCGACGACCCCGTTGCGGCCCAGGGCGAGCAGCAGAGCCACACCGCCGACCACCGGCGGCAGGACGAGGGGCAGGGTCACCAGGGCCCGTACGAGTCCCCGGCCGCGGAAGTCCGTACGGGCCAGCAGCCAGGCCAGCGGGACACCCAGGACGAGGCACACGGCGGTCGCCGCCGTGGCGCTGACCAGGGACAGCCGCAGCGCCTGCCACACCTCGACGCCGGTCAGCTGGTCCGGCAGGCTGCGCCAGGGAGCGCGGACGAGCAACGCGACGAGCGGCAGCAGCAGGAACGCCAGGGCCACGACACCGGGCACCAGCAGGGGCAGCGGCACCATGCGGGCGCGGCGGCGGCGCGGCCCACCCGTGCGGGGGCCTGCCACGGCGCCCGGCTTGTCGAGCGAGGTCACGGCTTGAGGAACCCGGCCCCGCTCAGGACCTTCTGGCCCTCGGCGGACCGCACCAGCGCGATGAACGCCTGCGCCGCCTCGGCGTTCCGCGCGCTCTTCAGCAGGGCGATCGGGTAGTCGTTGATGGCCTTGGCCGACTCGGGGAACTCCACGCCCTCCACCTTGTCACCCGCGGCCTTCACATCGGTCTTGTAGACCACCGCGGCGTCGGCCTCCTTCAGCTCGACCTTCGTCAGGGCGCCCTTGACGTCCTGTTCGTAGGAGACCGGGGTGAGCTTCAGGCCGCTGGCGTCCAGGGCCTTCTGGGCGGCGGCGCCGCACGGCACGGTCTTGTCGCACAGGACGACCTTCAGACCCGACTCGGTGAGGTCCTTCAGGGAGGACACCTTGCCCGGGTTGCCGGGCAGGGTGGCGATCTCCAGTTGGTTGCGGACGAAGGCGGCCGGGGTGCCGGCCGCGTCCTTCTTGTCCGTGACGATCGCCATGGTCTTGGGGCTGGCCGCGGCGAAGACGTCCGCCGGGGCACCACTGGTGATGTTGGCGGCGAGCGTGTCGCTGCCGCCGAAGTTGAAGCCGACCTTGGTGCCCGGGTGCTGCCTCTCGAACTCCTTGCCCAGGGTCGTGAAGCTCTCCTTCAGTGAGGCGGCGGCGAACACGGTGACCGTGCCGGACAGCTTCGGGGAGCCGGAGCCCGACTTGGTGGTGGACGAGGCATCGGAGGAGGAGCAGGCGCTGAGTGCCGTCAGGGCGGCGGCTCCCACACCGGCCAGCTGCAGCATCCGGCGGATCCGGCGCACGGAACGGGTCATCACGGATCGACTCCTCAGACTCATGGGGCAACGGTCGCGCCCTGCCACGG
This sequence comes from Streptomyces sp. NPDC007905, assembly GCF_042959345.1. Lineage (NCBI taxonomy): Bacteria > Bacillati > Actinomycetota > Actinomycetes > Kitasatosporales > Streptomycetaceae > Streptomyces > Streptomyces sp. NPDC007905. The sequence goes on from NZ_JBIBKS010000029.1 coordinate 17,789, forward strand.
CCGAGCTGCGGCCGTGCGGCGATGATACTGCCGCATCTGCTAGCTGTAAGTCCTCTGTCGCATCGCATGAGCTGCGGACTTCTGATGTGGAGCTTGCATGTGCGTTTGTACGGCGCCGATCGGCGGATACGGTGTGGCGGGAGATCGCCACCAGCAGCATCCAGCACCACCCGGTTCACCGGTCCGCGCCCGCACGACCAGCGGCCCTCTTCGAGCAGCCACGGCCGGCCGGACGAGCGGGGCGCGCTGGACGCGGCCGCCTTCCGCCGCTGTCGGCTCCCCCAGTTACGCCGACGTGCCGCGCACGCGTGCACTTCATGGAGCGCGCGGTGTGCGGAGCGCGCGGTGTGCGGAGCGCGCGGTGTGCGGAGCCGCAGCTGACGCGCGACCGGGTGTGGCCGGCGCTGGACCGGCGAAGCCGTGCGCCCGTGGACCCGTATCGCCGTGATGCCGTTGATGTGCCGGCCACCGCAACGGTCCTGCGAAAGCACCATCCGGGGGCCGGCCTGCGTGCAGCGGGGTGCCGTCGGTCATGACGGCGAGCAGAACGGGTCCCCTGTCGGCGAGCACCAGCGGGGCCGGTCGGTTCAGACGCGGTCGATGTGTACGTTCGTGGACTTCACGCGCGCGGTGGCCTCCATGCCGACCTCCAGGCCCAGCTCCTCCACGGCCTCCCGGGTGAGCAGCGACACCAGCCGGTGCGGGCCCGCCTGGATCTCCACCTGGGCGGCGACGTCACCGAGCTTGATGGCGGTGACGATGCCCGGGAAGGCATTGCGGACCGAGGTGTAGGAGGCGTCCTCCTCGCCGCCGCCCGCCTTGGCCAGTTCGACCGAGAACGCGGCGAGGTCCTTGCCGTCGATGAGCCGCCGTCCGGCCTCGTCGCGATGGGTGGCCACCCGGCCGGCGTCGGCCCAGCGGCGGGCGGTGTCCGGGCTCACGCCGAGCAGCCGTGCCGCCTGGCCGATCGTGTAGGACTGCATGCGGGTCACGATAGGGCCACCGAACGGTATACGCGGAGGTGGGGCCGACCGGAGGGTGCGACGCGACATGGCGTCGGCCGGCGGCGGCCCCCGATGCCGGCCGGCCGACGCGGGCAGGGGGCGTGTGCTCAGCCCGTATGCACGCGCGGGCGCCGGTCGCGGTTCGGTTCCGCCTCGCGCAGGACCTCGCGGGTGACCGGGGCGACCTCGCCCTGGCCGAAGAGGAAGAACCGCAGGAAGTTGGCGAACGGGTTGCCCTCGGTCCACTCGAAGTAGATGTGCGGGGTGCGGCCCGTCATGTCCCGGACATGGAGGAGGAGCGCCGCCAGGGCGTTGGGGATGGAGGCGGACTCCACGGTCAGCACGCGGTACCGGTTGTGCAGAACCTCGCCGCGTACGGTCAGGCACCCCTCGAACTCGGAGGGGTCGGTCACCGTGACCTCGACGAAGACGAAGTCCTCCTGCTCGGGCATGTCGTTGTCGGCGCGGATCTGCTCGAGCTTGTCGCGGTACTCGGCCTTGTCGCGCCGGTCGGGTTGGTTGGCGATGAACCGCATCTTGCGGCTGGCCATGTCCCGGATGAATCGTTCCGCCATCGGATCCATCCTCACGCAGGTCACGCGCAGTTCGAAGGCGCGGGCCAGCCGGGACAGCAGCGAGACCAGGATGATGCCCGCGATGAAGCAGGCGCCGATCTTCACACCGTCCGGGCGTTCGATGACGTTGACGACGGTCGTGTAGAGGAACACCACCGAGATGACCGCGAACGTGACGGTCCAGCCCCGTTGCCCCGCCTTGCGGGCGGCGATGGTCACCGCGATGGCCGCCGAGCTGATCAGCACCAGCACACCGGTGGCGTAGGCACCGCCCTGCTTGTCCACGCTGGCGTCGAAGATCCAGGTCACCAGGAAGGCGATCAGGGTGAAGACGATGACCATCGGGCGCACGGCGCGGGCCCAGTGGGGGGCCATGCCGTAGCGCGGGAGGTAGCGGGGCATGAGATTGAGCAGCCCCGCCATGGCGGAGGCGCCCGCGAACCACAGGATGGCGATCGTGGAGACGTCGTAGACCGTGCCGAAGGCCCCGCCCAGGTACTCATGGGCGAGGTAGGCGAGCGCGCGGCCGTTGGCCTGGCCGCCCGGCTTGAACTCGTTCTCCGGGATCAGCAGCGTGGTGATGAAGCTGGTGGCGATCAGGAAGCAGCTCATGATGACGGCCGCGGTCGTCAGGAGCTTCTTGGTGTCCCGGATACGGCCCTTGGGGAGGGCCTCGGTGTCGCTCGCGTCGCCCTGGACGTGCGGCATGACGGCCACGCCGGTCTCGAATCCGGACAGACCGAGGGCGAGTTTCGGGAAGACGATCAGGGCCACGCCGATCATGACGAAGACGTTGCCGTGTTCCGCGGTCAGCGCGTTGGCCCAGTCGGTGACCAGGTGCTCGGCGGTGACGACGTGCCAGATGCCGACGCCCACGACCACGACGTTGAGCACGAGATAGATGCCGACCAGGGCGACCGCGACGCCGATGGCCTCCAGGAAGCCCTTGAGGAACACCGCGCCGAGCAGGGCGACCAGGAACAGCGTGATCAGCATCTGGTAGCTGTGGAGCACGCTGGTGAGGTGCGGGTTCTCCACCAGGTGGGTGGAGGCGTCGGCGGCGGAGAGTGTGATGGTGATCAGGAAGTCGGTGGCCGCGAAGCCCAGCAGGGTGAGGACGAACAGCTTGCCCTGCCAGAACGAGAGCAGTCGTTCGAGCATCGCGATGGAACCCTCGCCGTGCGGGCTCTCCTCCGCCACCCGGCGGTAGACCGGAAGGGCACCGGCCAGGGTGACTATGACGAGCACGATGGTCGCGATGGGCGACAGCAGGCCGGCCGCGAGGGCCGCGATGCCGGGCTGGTAGCCGAGGGTCGAGAAGTAGTCGACACCGGTCAGGCACATCACACGCCACCAGCGCTGGCCCTTGTGCGGGGGCTCCGGTTCCGCGTGGGGTCCGGTGTGGCCGCCGTGCCTGCCCATGTCGGACAGCCCCTCCAGCATCCAGGCGCGCAGGCGGCTGGCGGGGTGCTCGGTCGTGACCATCGGCGTGCTCCTGGTGGGCGGCTCAGCTGTTTCCGGCCATCACACGGACGGCGGCACCAGCGTAAGCAGAGAGTGACGCCCGGGCCCACGCATCTGGGGTCCAAGGGCATCAATCTTGCGTTAAGAAAGGCCCGGCGAGAGGCGATGACACTTCAAGAAGCGGAGGCCCGGAGGCCGGCGGGGGTGTCTTGGGCGGTACGGGATGGGGCGGCCGGGCACTGGTGACCGGACACCGAGCGTCATCTCGTATGACACCTCCATGCTGCCCCGGCACAAGCCGAACCGCAGCCGCAGCGATGCCGCCGCCCCGGGGGCCCGCGGGAAGGACCGGCTACCGCGGAACCGCCACCCTGAACACCGTCAGCCGTCAGTGCAGCAGCGGCCATGTGTGCGCGCCCACGGCACAGGGCCGCCGGCCGCTCCTCACAGACCGCGGGTGTCCATGCGCAGGTGCCAGGCGTTGCGACGGTGCACGGTCACCAGGTCGGACTCCAGCGGCGACGGCGGTACCGCGAGGACCGGGCAGACGGCGTGGGTGAGGCAGTGCCGGGAGACCCGGCCCGAGAAGGCGCGCTGCAGGCCGCGCCGCCCGGCGCCCACCACCAGAAGGTCGTCCTCGCGGTCCGCGGTTGCCACCAGCACCCTGCCGGGGGTGCCGCGGACGATGACGGCGTGCATCGCGGTCCCCGGGCCGTCCTCGCCGAAGATCTCGTCGAGCACCGAGGCGAGCCGCTGCCTGGCCAGCCGTTGCCACTCCTCGACCAGCAGACCGGCGGCCGGGGAGCGGTGCGCGGCGGGATCGCCGCCGGGCGGCTCCCAGGCCAGCACCGGCCATAGCTCGGCTCCCAGTCGGCGGGCCAGCGCGGTGGCCCGGCGCAGGGCCGTGACGCTGCCCAGGGAGCCGCTCACGCCGACCACCACCCGGGCGGTCGCCGAGGCCTCGTAACCGGACATGACTCCACCGTTCCTCACGGAAGCCCGCGGGCGCCTTCCCTCGCCGGGTCCCGCACAGGGCCTCCCTCCCATCCCACTCCCGTCCGGGCGATTCGACCAGCCGACGGGAGGATTTTTCTGCCAGGTTCCTGACCGCCACGGCCACCGCCACCGCCACCGCCACCGTCCGCTCCGACGCCCGGTCCGTCTGCAGCCCGTCAGCGTCGCCCCGACCTCCCTCGTACACATCCGTGGCTACCGGCGGGACCTGCCCGAGGCCGAAGTGCTGTACGCGGCTGCTGAGTTCCCGTGCGGTGTCATGGTGCGCCGGACCGATGAGGAGGCCGGCCGCCTGGCCCCGCTGTCGCTCGTTCCTGCCGAGTCCCACCGTAGGGATCAGGAGATTCGCCGCCAGGTTGGAAACTTTCGACTACCTGTGAGGCGTACATGCGGACGTACGAGAACCCCGTCATCCCCGGCTTCCACCCGGACCCGAGCGTGTGCCGCGTGGGGGACGAGTACTACCTGGTGTGCTCCAGCTTCGAGTACTTCCCCGGCCTTCCGCTGTTCCACAGCCGGGAGCTGGTGCACTGGCGCCAGGTCGGCAACGCCCTCGACCGGCCGGGGCAGTTGGCGCTGCCGGACGAGGCACCGGCCTCCGGCGGCATCTGCGCGCCGACGATCCGGCACTGCGGCGGGCTCTTCCACGTCGTCACCACCAACGTCGGGGCCGGAGGGACCTTCCTCGTCACTGCCGAGCGGCCCCGAGGGTCCGTGGTCGGACCCCGTGTGGATCGAGGGATTCCTCGGCGGTGGGGCGGCTTCGGCATGCCCTCCGACTACATCGGCGGTGACAACTTCACCCGGTTCTTCCAGGACCCGGTCTCCCTGGGCGACCTGTGGCGCTGCCTGGTCCTGGTCGTGCTGGCGCTCGCCCTCCAGCTGCCCTTCGCGCTCGCCATGGCGGTCCTGCTCAACCAGCGGCTGCGCGGCCGGGCGGTGTACCGGATGCTGTTCTTCGCGCCCTACGTTCTGTCCGAGGCCATCACCGGCGTGCTCGTCGGCATGGTCTTCGCCCCGGACGACGGACTCACCGACCACGTGCTGGGGGCCGTCGGCCTCGACGCAGCTGGATCGCCCCGATGACGGACAGGAAGACGCTGATGCGCAGGGTGGGCGCGAGCAGCGGCAGGGTGACATTACGGAAGCGCTGCCAGGGCCCGGCATGTGGAAGCCGAAGTACTTCCAGGTCATCACCAGGAAGAGGGTCGCCATGACGTAGGAGGGATCGGCGAACCACTCGCCGCCCAGCGCTGCGGGAGGCGCTGCGATAGCGCACGACTACGGGCGGTAGCAGCCCCCGCACACGCGTCGGGGCCGGTGCGCACCATGAGCGTGCGGCCGGCCCCTCTGGGTCACGGGCGGTACGGCGGACCGCCCGGTGTGCTGCTCAGGCGGCGGTCATCACCCGGTCCGCACCGAGCGGGCGGTGCGGGGCGATGACGCGGCCGTCGGGCAGCAGCTCACCCGTGTCCTCGAAGAGCAGGACTCCGTTGCACAGCAGACTCCACCCCTGCTCAGGGTGGTGCGCCACAAGACGGGCGGACTCCCGGTCGGCGGACTCGGCTGGCGGACAGGGCGGCTGGTGCTGGCACATGGATGGGATCTCTCGCTCTGTTGTGGTCATGTCCGTCCCCCGTGGTGATAGTCGGTCGGAACCCAGTGTTGCCCTCTGAGGCGTCATTCCGCAGGGATTTCGCAGCACCGCTTCTCACAGGTTCATGACGCGTCACCCGCCCGGACGGTTCATTCCAACTGCACTGTCCCTTTGGGTGGTTCGGAGTGGCCGGATAGGGCTAGTCCGGACGGAAGAGATCCTTTTCTGGCTCGTAGGAGCGGGTAATGGCTCGTACGAGCGCAATGCGCCGGGAAAAACAAGTCGTACCCCGCTTCCCTTCCGGGAAGCGGGGTACGCGAGCCCCGTTCAGGCAGGCGAGCCGAGCAGTTTGATGGGAGTCGCCCGATGGGTCAGCACCGGAAGCAACTCGGCGACCCGGTGCGGGCGGTGTGCCGAGATGCCGGGAGGCGCCGGGGCCAGCGGGACGAGCAGGTCGGTGGCGGCCGGATGGCCCTCGCCGGGGTCGGCGGCGACGTCGCCGTGCAGCCACAGGGTGAGCATGTACAGGCCCGGCACGGACAGCAGCCGCGGCTGGTAGGGCTGCTGCAGCGCCTCGGCCTGCTGCAGTGCGCGCTCGGTGGAGGCGATATAGGGGCCCTCGAAGAAGTGCGAGAAGGCCCAGCCGTCCGGGGTCAGCATGGTGTCGGCCGCGGCCACCGCGCGATCGCCGCAGCGGATCAGGAAGCGCCAGCCGGCCAACCGGGTCGCGGACAGGCCCTGCGCGGTGATCCGGTCCAACACGTAGACGGGAAGCGGGAGTTCGGGCGTCGCTGGCCCCTGCGCGGCGCGCAGGGAGGGAGTTCGGGCCTCACGGACCGCGGTGGGGGAACCGAGGGCCGTGAGGACGGAGCGCAGTGCGGGCGCGGGGGCAGGGGGCACGTGCAGCGGCATGGTGGGTCGCCTCTCGTTCGACAGGCGCGGCGGCGCGAGGGAGGGTGGGGCGGACGGCGCTGTCTGCTCACGGGGGTGGCCTGAGAGGTGGCGGCCCGGATCGGTGAACGAGGGTGCGGCTGAGGCCTGCCGCCCGTCACTTGACGGCAGGAACACGACAGAAACCGGGACTGCGGGCGCCAACCTTAGGCCTTGCTCGCGAAGTTTATACGACGCGTGTTCAGATGATGTTTCGTCTATCCGATTCCGGCCGACCGGACAAGCCGCTATTCAGCCGATGATTCGCGCAAATCATCCCGATTTCCCGCCCGGTGTGGCGCTGCTGACCTCGTAATACGCTGCCGCTGCGGTCGGCCGAATGTCGTCGGCGTTTTTCACGAGGCGATCGGGGCACCCGAAGATGCAAGTTGCATCATGCCCCGTGAATGTGCCGCGGGGAACATTCAGACAGGGTAGCGGGTGCCGGGCCCGCGTGGGACGTTATCGATCGCTTCCGCTGGGCATCATCCCACCTGACCGGGACCCCGGCGGCCGGATCTGCGGCCCGCCCATCCGAGGAGGGACACTTCGATGGGGGAAAAGGTCGTGGCAGGGCGGTTCGACCTGTCCGATCGCCAGCGCTACCGCGAAAAGCTCCACACGTGTCTGGCGGGACTGGAGCGGCTGCTGGCCGAGAAGCGGTTCGACCGCCCCAAGAACCTCATGGGGGTGGAGATCGAATTGAATCTCGTCGGCCCCGACGGTCTGCCGAAAATGCTGAACGGGCAGGTGCTGGAGCGCATCGCGAGCCGTGATTTCCAAACAGAACTGGCCATGTTCAACCTGGAAGTGAACATAGCCCCACACCGACTGGCGGGCCGGGTATTCGACCAGCTCGCCGAGGAACTGCGCACCTCCCTGGCGTATGCCGACCGGAAGGCCGGCGAGGTGGACGCCGGAATCGTGATGATCGGCATTCTGCCCACGCTCGGCCGCGACGACCTGGTCTCCTCCAACCTCTCCGAGGTGGACCGCTACACCCTACTCAACGACCAGATCGTGGCCGCCCGGGGCGAGGACTTCCTCCTCGACATCGACGGCGTCGAGCACCTGACCTGTACCTCGAAATCCATCGTCCCCGAGGCGGCCTGCACCTCCGTACAGCTGCACCTCCAGGTCACCCCGGCCCGATTCGCCGACGTGTGGAACGCGGCGCAGGCGGCCTGCGCCGCGCAGATCGCCGTCGGCGCCAACTCGCCGTTCCTGTTCGGGCACGAGCTGTGGCGCGAGTCCCGGCCGCCGCTGTTCCTGCAGGCCACCGACACCCGTCCGCCGGAACTCCAGGCCCAGGGGGTACGGCCGCGGACGTGGTTCGGCGAGCGGTGGATCTCCTCCGCGTACGACCTGTTCGAGGAGAACCTGCGCTTCTTTCCGGCGCTGCTGCCGATCTGCGCCGACGAGGAGCCGCTGGACGTCCTCGATGCCGGTGGCATACCCAAGCTCGCCGAGCTCGTTCTGCACAACGGCACGGTGTACCGCTGGAACCGGCCCGTCTACGACGTCGCGGACGGCGTCCCGCACCTGCGCGTGGAGAACCGGGTGCTGCCGGCCGGGCCGACCATCACCGACGTGATCGCCAACGCGGCCTTCTACTACGGCCTGGTGCGCGCCCTGGCCGAGGAGTCGCGTCCGGTGTGGACCCGGCTGCCCTTCGAGGCGGCCGAGGCCAACTTCGACGCGGCGTGCCGCCACGGCATCGACGCGCGCTTCGTGTGGCCGCGCCGGGGACGCTACGGAGGCACCGGCGAGGTCGACGCGGTCACCCTGGTCCGCGACGAGCTGCTGCCCCTGGCCTCGGCGGGCCTGGACGCGTGGGGTGTCGAAGCCGCCGACCGGGACCTCTACCTGGGCGTCATCGAGGAGCGCTGCCGGCGCCGGGTGAACGGCGCGTCCTGGCAGGCGGCCACCTTCCACCGGGCCCTGGAGCAGGGCCTCGGCCGGGAGGCCGCACTGGCGGCGACGACACGGCGCTACGCCGAGCTGATGCACGCGGGAGAGCCGGTGCACACCTGGCCCGTGGGGTTGCCCGAGCCGGTGCTGCTGGGGTGAGGGCCGGCGGGTCCGTGGGCTGAGCGCCGTACCGGCCGCCGGCTCGCGTGGCACGATCCCAGGGGGTGTCCTCCGGGTCGGGGTCGGCCGGTGCCTGTCCGGCCGACCGAGGGAGGTCTGGTGCGTGCCGGCCGCAAGACGCGGGAGGGCGCAGAGGCGGAGCATCGGCAACCGACGACCACGCGCCCGTTGCGGGCCGGACCCGCGTCGTCGGCACGGTCCGGTAGCCCGTCGTCGGCATGAGCCACAGGCCTCCCAGCGCGGAAGCCCGGCCCGGGCAAGCGCTCCGTATCTTGATCCGGCATGCTGTGCCTCGCATGACCGGACCGAAGGCAGGAGTGCACGTGGAGGCTGACCCGCTGGCCGATGCTCATCCGCGGGAGCGGTTCTCGCGGCGGATCCTCCGGGACGAGACGCTGCTCGTTCTGGGGCTCTCGCTCGGGGCGAGCGGGGTGTCCGCGCTGATCAGCTTCGTCGGGTCGGTCACCAAACCGGGCGGCCTCAAGGACCAGGCGGCCACCCTCAACGCCTCGGCCGCGCCCGGCCGCCCCTGGCTGGACCTCGCCTGGCAGCTCTTCGGCATCGCCAGCGCACTGGTCCCCGTGGCCCTGGTGGCCCACCTGCTGATGCGCGAGGGCGAGAGTCTGCGCACGCTCGGCTTCGACCGCACCCGTCCCTGGGCCGACCTCGGCCGGGGTGCGGGGATCGCGGCCGTGATCGGGAGCACCGGGATCGCCTTCTACCTGGCCGCCCGCGGCCTCGGCTTCAACCTCACCGTGGTGCCCGAGGCGCTGCCCGACGTGTGGTGGAAGTTCCCGGTGCTGATCCTGTCCGCGCTGCAGAACGCGGTCCTCGAAGAGGTCATCGTCGTCGGCTATCTGCTGCGCAGGCTCGGGCAGTTGGGCTGGACCCCCGGGACCGCACTGGTGGCCAGTGCGGTGCTGCGCGGCTCGTACCACCTTTACCAGGGCATCGGCGGCTTCCTCGGCAACATGGCCATGGGTGTGGTCCTCGTCCTGCTCTACCGCCGCTGGGGCCGGGTCGGGCCACTGGTCGGCGCGCACTCCCTGCTCGACATCGGCGCGTTCGTCGGCTACGCCCTGCTCGCGGGCAAGGTGGGCTGGCTGCCGACGGCCTGAGGTCCACCCCGTCCACTCAGGCGAGCAGTTCGCCCTCGATGACCGTGACCGCGCGGCCGGTGAGCAGCGTGCGGTCCCCACGCAGCCCGGTGCGGACCAGGCCGCTGCGGCGGGAGGCCTGCAGACCGGTGAGGTCGTCCCGGCCCAGGCGCGCGGCCCAGTGCGGCGCGAGCGCGGTGTGGGCGCTGCCGGTGACCGGGTCCTCGTCGATGCCGACGTTCGGGAAGAAGCACCGGGAGACGAAGTCGTGTCCGTGAGACGGGTCGTCGGCGCGGGCGGTGGCGATGACGCCGCGCGAGGAGTGCGCCATGAGGCCCTTGTGATCGGGAGCGAGCCCGAGGACCGTCCGCTCGTCGGCCAGTTCCACCAGCAGGTCGCCGACCTGGGGCCCGGTGTCGTAGGCGACGACCGGTTCGGCGCCCAGCGCCTTGGCGAGCCCCTCGGGGACCGCCACCGGGGTGAGGGGAGCCGTGGGGAAGTCCATGGTGATCCAGCCGTCCGCGCCGGGCGTGGCGACGAGCACCCCACTGCGGGTGGCGAACCGCACCGGCCCCTCGTGGGCACCGGTGGTGTGCAGGACATGGGCGGTGGCGAGGGTCGCGTGCCCGCACATCGCGACCTCGGCGACGGGCGTGAACCAGCGCAGCGCCCAGTCCGCCTCGCCGCCCTCCGGCAGCCGGTGCGCGAACGCCGTCTCGGCGTGGTTGACCTCCAGCGCCACGTTCTGCAGCCACTGGTCCCCAGGGAAGACGTCGTCCAGCAGGAGGACCCCCGCCGGGTTGCCGGCGAAGGGCCGGTCGGTGAAGGCGTCGACGATTCGAATGCGCATGGCGCAGACGCTAGAGCCGCGGGAGGCCGCGGACCAAGGCCACTTCACGAGTCCTGGACCGATTTCACCAGGCGCCGGGCTGCGCGACGGCCCCCGACGGTGCCGAGGCGCTGTCCGCGCTGCTCGCCGACAGGCGCCGCGTCGTCGACGAGCGCATGGCCGAACTCGCGGCCCCGCGCGCCGACCTCGCCTCCGGCGTCGCCACCGGCTGCGCGCCGCCGGGGGCTGAGCAGCACGCATGCGGCGGTCGGGGAGGGGGTTGTCACGCTGTGGCTACCGATATATCGTTGAGACATCGCGAAGGAACGCGATCGATACGCGACAGATCAGCGATGGAATGGAGTGGTCACGATGCGTACCCACGGATTCGAGCGTGGACATGGTCAGGACGGCCCCGGCCGACGCGGTCGAGGCGGCTTCGGTGGATTCGACGGCCGGCGGGCCGCCTTCGGGCCCTTCGGTCCTGGCGGCCCCGGTTTCGGTCCCGGCGGGCCCGGTTTCGGCCCCGGGTCCTGGGGGCCGCGAGGGCGCGGAGGCCCGAGGGGACGGGCGCGGCGAGGTGACGTGCGCGCCTCGATCCTGGCCCTGCTCAAGGACCGGCCCATGCACGGCTACGAGATGATCCAGGAGATCGCCGAGCGCAGCGGCGGTGCGTGGAAGCCCAGCCCCGGCTCGGTCTACCCCACCCTCCAACTGCTGGAGGACGAGGGCCTCATCGCCAGTGAGAGTGAGGGGGGCAAGAAGCTGTTCGCTCTCTCCGAGAGTGGGCGCACCGCCGCCGAGGAAGGTCCGGACGCCCCCTGGGAGGAGGCCTCGCGCGGGGTCGACTGGGAGGCCCTCGGCGAGGTCCGGCAGGCCGGCTTCGGCCTGATGCAGGCCTTCGGGCAGGTCTGGAACACCGGCACCAAGGAGCAGCGCGAGAAGGCGCTGGCCGTCGTCAACGACGCCCGTAAGAAGCTGTACCTCATCCTCGCCGACGAGGACTGAGGCCGTACGGCCGTCGAGAAGGCGCCCCGTGGAGACTTTGCGGGGCGCCTTCGCGTGTCCGTGTCCGTGTCCGCGTCCGTGGTCGGCCGGGCCGGAGCCGGGGCCGAGCTCAGGCCACCAGTCCGCCGAGCTTGCGCAGCGACTCGTCCAGGGCGGCCGTCGCCGAGTCCTTGAGCCTGCCCGCCATCAGTGACACCGCGGCGCCGGTGAACTCGCCGTCGATGCGGACCGTGGTGGCGTCGCCGTCCGGGGTGAGCGTGTAGCGGGTGGCGACGGTCACCGCCATCGGACCCTTGCCGCGGATGGCGAACACCCGAGCCGGTTCCAGCTCCTCGATGGTCCAGTCGACCTCCGCCGGGAAGCCCATCAGCTTCATGTTCTCCTGGAACGTCCCGCCCACCGCCAGGTTCTCGGGTCCGCCCTTGGGGAAGCTGGTGTGGGTGGCGTTCCACTCGCCGTACGCCGACCAGTCCGTGAGCTGGGCCCACACCTTCTCGGCCGGTGCCTGGATGCGTGCCTCCGCGCTGACTTCGGCCATGCGACCACCCCTTCGTATCGGGCTACGGTGTCGCGGAACGTAGCCGCGGGGCCTCGAACATTCAATACTGATGAACCGTCAGGAATCGTGGCGCCCCGATGGCATGGAGCACACGAGGCGAAGCGGCGCGCGCCCTTGTCCGCAATCGGGCCTGATCTCCTCCCCAGGGATGAGATTCCGGGCGCCGATGTCCACTCTGTGTGGGACGCGAAGATGGTTCCCCTCGCGGATGACCCCGGCCCTCGGGGCTGATGGGGTGGAGGATGTGCAACACCGTATAGCCCGGCAGCCCGCCGATGACCAGGGCGGCCGGCGCCCGGACGACGACGCCGCGCTCAGTGCCGGGCTGGCGGCGGTGGTCGCCGGTGCCCGCAGGAGGGCCGTGCGCGACGGGGACCGGCTGATCGACACCGCCCATCTGCTCCACTCGCTCCTCGAGTCCGATCCCGAGGTCCGCTCCGCCGTCGGCGACCCGCCGCAGCTCGCCCGGCTGCTCGGCTACCTCGTGCAGCGCAGCATCGGCTACGGGCTGCGCTGGCAGAGCGCCGTGGAGGACTCCGGCGCGATCACCGTCGTACCGGACCCCGCCCTGTACGGCGGTGAGCCCAAGGACGCGGGGGCCTGGTCGCCCGTCGCGGCCGCCGCCATGGAGGACGCCCGTCGCCGCGCCCGGCAGCGCGGTGATGTACGGGCGGTCGGCACCGATCTGCTCGCCGCGCTGGTCCTGGACCCGCAGTCCCGCGCCGTCGAGGTCCTCGAGAGCGCCGGCATCCCCACCCGCGATCTGCGCGCCCGGATGGAGACCCCGGCGGGGGAGTACGCCGGCGACGGCGGGGCGGCCTGCGCAACCGGGGACCGGACCGACCCGCCCCTGTCCATCCCCTGAGACAGGTGTCAATGGGGATGACGCTCCTGTCGTCGCCTGTCATCATGTGCCGGTGCATACGTCTGAGAGCAGTCAGGGCAGCCGCGGCAAGGGCGTCGGGCTCGGTCTCGCGCTCGCCTCGGCACTGGCCTTCGGCGGGTCCGGAGTGGCGGCCAAGCCGCTGATCGAGGCGGGACTCGACCCGCTCCACGTGGTGTGGCTCAGGGTCGCGGGCGCCGCAATGGTGATGCTGCCGCTCGCCGTGCGGCACCGCGCCCTGCTGCGCCGCCGCCCCGCGCTGCTCGCCGGGTTCGGGCTGCTCGCCGTCGCCGGTGTCCAGGCCTGCTACTTCGCCGCGCTCTCCCGCATCCCGGTCGGCGTGGCGCTCCTCGTCGAGTACCTGGCTCCCGCGCTCGTGCTCGGCTGGGTGCGGTTCGTGCAGCGGCGGCCCGTGTCACGCGCGGCCGCACTCGGAGTGGTCCTCGCCGCCGGTGGTCTCGCCTGTGTGGTGGAGGTGTGGTCGGGGCTGAGCTTCGACGCGCTCGGCCTGGTGCTCGCGCTCGGCGCAGCCTGCTGCCAGGTCGGCTACTTCGTCCTCGCCGACCAGGGCAGCGAGACGGGTGACCAGGCGCCGGACCCGCTCGGCGTCATCGCCTACGGCCTGCTCGTCGGCGCCGCCGTACTGACCGTCGTGGCCCGCCCCTGGAGCATGAACTGGGCGGTGCTGGTCGGCTCCGCGCGGCTGAACGGCACCGCCGTGCCGGCCGTCGCCCTGCTGGCCTGGATCATCCTGGTCGCCACGGTCGTCGCGTACATCACCGGCGTGCTCTCCGTGCGGCGGCTGTCCCCCCAGGTCGCGGGTGTCGTCGCCTGTCTGGAGGCGGTCATCGCGACCGTGCTGGCCTGGGTGCTGCTCGGCGAGCACCTGTCGGCACCGCAGGTCCTGGGCGGCGCCGTCGTCCTCGTCGGCGCGTTCATCGCCCAGTCCTCGACACCCGCCAAGGGCTCGCCGGACCCGGTGGCCGCGGCCGGCGCGGAAAGAGAGTTGTCCGCCCGGGGTACGGCCGCCTAAGGTGCTGGTCATGCCGTCGAACGCACTCGTCCTTCCGCCCCCGGCCGCCTGAGGCGGGCCTCCGGCAAGATCACGCCCTGGCACACGGCGCCGGGCGGTGACGGTGCTGCCCGCAGACGAAGTCCCCGCGCCCCGCCGAGGCGGGCCGCCTTCCGAACTTCCGCACTCTCGTGCGCTTCTGCGGAGAAAATCTCGTGTCGAACGCTGCCTCAGGCCTGCCCGTCGGGCGTGGCCTGCTCTACCTGATCGTCACCGGTGCCACCTGGGGCACCGTGGGCGCCGCCGCCTCCCTGGTCTACCGGACCGGCGAGATGGGCGCCTTCACCCTCTCCTTCTGGCGCTGCGCCGCCGGGCTCGTGCTGCTGCTGGCCGGCCGCCTGCTGCGCTCCCGGGGGCGCACGGCCACGCCCGAACCGCTGCGCCGCAGGGCCGGCAAGGCCCTTGCCACGGGTCTCGGGCTTGCCGTGTTCCAGACCGCCTACTTCGCGGCCGTCGAGTCGACCGGGCTGGCCGTGGCCACCGTGGTCACCCTCGGTGCCGGGCCCGTCCTCATCGCGCTCGGCGCCCGGCTCACCCTGGGGGAGCGGCTGGGCGCGGGCGGCGTCCTCGCGGTCGGCGGGGCCCTCGCCGGGCTGGTCGTGCTGACCCTCGGCGGCTCGGCAGGGACCGTCCGGCCGCTCGGTGTGTTCTACGCCCTCGTGTCCGCGGCCGGCTACTGCGCGATGACGCTGCTGACCCGGTGGTGGGGGCGCGACGCCGGCGCCGACGCCTCCGGCACCACCATGGGGGCCTTCGGGGTCACCGCCCTGTGTCTGTTGCCGTTCGCCCTGGCCGAGGGAGTGTTCCCGCACACCGACCACCCCGTGCGGCTGCTGGTGCTCCTCGCGTACATCGCGTCCGTCCCGACGGCGCTCGCCTACGCCCTGTACTTCGCCGGCGCCGCCGTCGTACGGTCCGCCACCGTCTCCGTGATCATGCTGCTGGAGCCGGTGACCGCGGCCGTGCTCGCCGTCGTCCTGCTCGGTGAGCACCTCACCGCGGCCACGTTGACCGGCACCCTGCTGATGCTCGGCGCGGTCGCGGGCCTGGCGTCGAGCGAGGCCCGCGGGCGCCGGGAGCCGCTCCCCGTCTGAGCGACCGGCGGCCTACGTCACAGCGCCGCCAGGTAGCCCGGCACCTCGATGCCGGGCGCCAGGTCGGCGTTGGCGACGGGGGTGTCGTAACCCTTGCGGAGCGGGACGACCCCGGCCCAGTGCGGCAGGGAGAGGTCCTCGGGCTCGTCGTTCGCGCCACCCGTGCGGATCTTGGCGGAGACCTCGTCGAGGTCGAGGCGGATCACCGCGGTGGCGGCCAGCTCCTTCCTGTTCGCGGGCCGGGAGTCGGCGGCCCGGCCCGGCACCACGTGGTCGACCAGTGCGTCCAGGGCCAGCCGCCGCTCCTCGGGGTCGGTGACCTCGTGCGCGATGCCGTGCACCACCACGGAGCGGTAGTTGACCGAGTGGTGGAAGGCCGAACGGGCCAGCACCAGCCCGTCGACATGGGTGACCGTCAGACACACCGCGAGGCCCGGGTCGGCCTCACCGGTCATCCGCAACGGCCGCGAACCGGTGGACCCGTGGACATAGAGCCGCTCGCCCACCCGGGCGTACAGCGTAGGCAGCACCACGGGGGCACCGTCGCGGACGAAGCCGAGGTGGCAGACGTAGCCCTCGTCGAGTATCGCGTGCACCACGTCCTTGTCGTACGACGCCCTCTGCGCGGATCGCGTGGGCACCGTGCGGCCGGTCGGGGTGTACGCGGCGGACTGCGGCGGAGTTTCCTGGGTCCCCTGCATGACGCCTCCATTGCACTAGTGCATAATTAGTTTTGTGCTAGGAGAGTATCGGATCCAGGGACACGGCGCAGCGGAGATCGCGGCCAGTGTCGAGCGTGCGGTGGGCGCCGGGGAGCTGGAACCGGGCCAGTCGCTGCCTCCCATGCGGGAGTTGGCGGCCCGGCTCGGGGTGAACCCGAACACGGTGGCGGCCGCCTATCGCACCCTGCGCGAGCGCGGGGTGATCGAGACCGCCGGGCGCCGGGGCAGCAGGGTCCGGCCCAAGCCGGCCACGACGGGGCGCGAGCAGATCCGGGTGGACGTGCCGGAGGGGGTGCGGGACATGGCCGACGGCAACCCGGACCCCGCGCTGCTGCCACGGCTGGCGGACGCGTTCGCCGCGGCCGCGGCGCAGAGCGACCGGGAACCGGTGCTGTACGGGCACGACCCGGTGGAGCCGGAGCTGGTGCGCATCGCCCGCGCCGCCCTGGATGCCGACGGGGTGCCGGACGGACCCGTCGCCGTGGCCTCCGGCTCTCTGGACGCCGTCGAGCGGGTCCTCGCGGTGCACCTCAAGCCGGGCGATCGGGTCGCTGTGGAGGACCCTGGCTGGGGCAGCGTGCTGGATCTGGTCCCGGCGCTCGGACTGCGCACGGTGCCCGTCGGCGTGGACGACGAAGGGCCACGCCCCGACGACGTCCGCCGCGCGCTGGAGTCGGGGGCGCGGGCCCTGATCGTCACGGACCGGGCGCAGAACCCGACCGGCGCCGCGCTGACCGCCACACGCGCGCGTGCGCTCCGGTCGGTGCTCCGGGAGCATCCGGAGACGCTCTTGATCGAGGACGACCACGGCCACGGCATCGTCGATGTTCCTCTGCATCCGCTGGCCGGGGTCACCCGGCACTGGGCCTTCGTGCGCTCCGCGGCCAAGGCCTGGGGCCCGGATCTGCGCCTGGCGGTGTTCACCGGCGACGACGTCACGGTCGACCGGGTGCGTGGGCGGCAGCGGCTGGGTCCCGGGTGGGTGAGTCGGCTCGTCCAGCGGGCCGTGGTGCGGCTGTGGGCCGACGGCGCGGTGGACACGAGCGCGGTGGCGGCGGCGTACAAGGGTCGCCGGGACGCTGTGATCGAGGAGCTGGCCGAGCGCGGGGTGGCGGCGCACGGCCGCAGTGGCATGAACGTCTGGGTGCCCGTCCCCGATGAGACGGGCGCGGTGGCCCGCCTGCTGCACGGGGGCTGGGCGGTCACTCCGGGAGCCCGCTTCCGCCTGGCCTCGCCTCCGGGCATCCGCATCACGATCTCGACGCTGGCTCCCGAGGAGGCCGGTCCGCTGGCGGAGGCGGTGGCGGCGGCGGTGGGCCCGACACCGGCCCGGACTTATGCGTAGGTCAGGGCATCCGGTCGCAGCGCTGGGGGCGCGGGGAACTGCGCGACCAGCCACGACGAACCCGCAGTCGCGCACGGCCCTCGGGAGGTACCCCCTTCGGCTTCACCTGGGTGAGCGCGGCCCCCGCCAGGACGACGACCGCCCCGACCGGTGTGGTCCAGCGCAGCGATTCCCCGAGAATCGCCACACCAGCAGCCGTGGCGATGACCGGAATGAAGTACGTGACCATCTGTGCCGTCGTGGGCCCGACCTCGGCGACCAACCCGTACTGAATGAGCACCGCAAGCCCGGTCCCCAGGGCCCCCAGCGCGGCGATCGCCAGCAGCGGGGCGACCGGGAAATGGGACGGGAACGACGTGAACAGAGGTGTCACCACGGCCAGTTGAACCGTCGCCAGCAGCAACTGCGCCCCTGTCATCGACAGATGCGAGTTCCCGGTTCCGGCCAGCGTCCGCCGCACATGGATCCAGCCGACGGGATAGCTCAGCGACGCCAGCAGCGCCATCGCCGTACCCGTCGCATCCAGCCCATGGAACCCCTGCCAGGCCCCGAGCACGGTCAGTACCCCGAGGAAGCCCAGGCCGAGGCCGGCGAAGCGAACCCGTGTCGGCCGGTCCTCGGAGAGTGCGACCAGGGAGAGGGCCATGCCCCACAGCGGCGAGGTGGCGTTGCAGACGCCGGCCAGCGTGGACGGGATGGTGAGCTCCGAGTAGGCGAAGAGGGAGAACGGCAGGGCGTTCAGAAAGAACGCGGCGACCGCCAGGTGCCCCCAGGTCCGCGCCCCCCGCGGCAGCCGCTCCCGCTTCACGGCCATCGCCGCCGCGAGTACCGCCGTACCGAACACCAGACGGCCCAGGGTGACCTGGAAGGGTGCGTAGCCCGACGTGCCCACCTTGATCAACAGGAAGCTGAAGCCCCAGATCAGCGAGAGCGCGCCGAAGCGCAGCCGCCAGTCGAGGCGGGCGTGGGGCCGGGACGGGGCGGGGGACTGGGTCCTGGATGCGGTGACCGTGCTCATGGCCTCAACGATGCTGGAGGCAACCTCGTAGCACAATCGATATTTCTCACCTGATATCTCTTAGTATCACTTACATGTTGAACCTCGAGCGCCTGCGCACCCTGGACGCCCTCGCCCGGCACGGCTCGGTCAGCGCCGCCGCCGACGCGCTGCACGTCACCACGTCCGCGGTCTCCCAGCAGCTCGGCAAGCTGGAGCGGGAGGTCGGCCAGCAGCTGCTGGCCAAGAACGGGCGGGGCGTGCGGCTCACGGACGCCGGACGGCTGCTCTCCGAACACGCGGCCCGCATCTTGTCGCAGGTGGAGCTCGCCCAGTCCGACCTGGAGGCGCACCGGGGCCAGGTCGTCGGTGAACTGCGCCTCTCCGCGTTCCCGACGGCCGCCCGCGGCCTGTTCCCGAGCGCGCTGTCCGCCCTGCGCGCCCAGCACCCGGGGCTGCGGGTGCGCTCCAGCGAACTGGAACCCGAGCAGGGCGTCGCCGGCGTCGTGCGCGGCGACCTCGACCTCGCCGTCGTCCTCGACTGGTACAACAAGCCGATGCCGGTGCCCGACGGCCTGGTCAAGGCGCCCCTGCTGGACGACCCGGCCGATGTCGCGATGCCCGCCGGGCACCGGCTCGCGGACCGGGACGAGGTGGACCTCGCCGAGTTCGCGGAGGACGAGTGGATCACCTGGGGCGAGGGCGAGTTCTGCCACGAGTGGCTGATGTTCACGCTGCGCTCGAAAGGCATCGAGCCGATCGTCGGCCACCGCGCGGGCGAGACCCACACCCAACTCGGCCTGGTGGCCGCCGGGCTGGGTGTGTGCATCGCGCCGCTGCTGGGCCGGCACCCGGTGCCCCCTGGCATCGTCATGATCCCGCTCCAGCAGCGTGTGCGCAGGCATGTGTACGTCCTCTGGCGGGCCGACGCCGACCGCCGCCCCTCGATCCGCGCGGCGGTGGAGGCCCTGCGGGAGTCGGCGCGGCGGCTCGGCTGAGAGCTACGCCATCCCCAGCTTCCGGAAGTCCCAGGACACGATCTTCTCCGGGGTCAGCCGGGCCCAGGCGTGCCGGCCGTCGTGCGGCATCTCGTCCAGACCGAAGTTCTTGCGTGCGAACAGCGTTTCCGCCGTGTCGAGTTCGGCGCACAGCTCTCCGGTCCGCGGTACCTCGCCCACGAACTCCACCCGCCCGGACAGCTCGACCCCGCGCAGCTGGTCGTACTCCTCGCCCGAGTCGACCACGACCGCCACCCGGGGGTCGCGGCGCAGCTGGGCCCAGCGCCTGCTGCGCACCACCGAGTACAGCCACAGCGAGGTGCCGTCCCAGGCGAACCACAGCGCGCTCACGTGCGGCGCGCCGTCCGCCGAGACGGTCGCGACCCGGCAGGTGCGCTGGGTCGTGAGGAACTCGTCCAGCTCACCGGGCGTCATCATGATCTTCCGGCCCCGGCGCTGCTGAGTGACGGTCATACGGCCCCCTCTTCTCCCACGTCGTGCCAGAGAACATCCGTCTACCGGTGATCCTCTGACATCACGTCAGAAAAGGGAATGGGTCGGCTTCCCCTCACGCCTCGATCTGGTTACTCTCACCGCCCCGCACCTCGGCCGAAGGAGGCGCCATGCCGTCGTACGAAGAGCTGGGCGAACTGCTCGATCCGCCGGGGACCGTGCTGCTGACCGTGGAGTGCCAGCAGGGGGTGGTCGGCCCGGACGGCGCGCTGCCCGAACTCGCCCGCGAGGCCCGCTCCTCCGGCGCCCTGCGCAACGTGGCCCGCCTGGTCGCCGCCGCGCACGAGACCGGGATCCAGGTCATCCACGCGATCGCCGAGCGCCGCCCGGACGGCCGCGGCGCCGGCCGCAACGCCCGCCTCTTCCGCGCCGCCGAACGGCTTCCCGTCCAGCAGTTGACCGGCACCACCGCGGTGCGGGTCGCGCCCCCGATCGAGGTCGCCGAGGAGGACCTCGTCGTACGACGGCTGCACGGCCTGTCCCCGATCCAGGGCACCGATGTCGACGCCCTGCTGCGCAACCTCGGCTGCCGCACCCTGGTCGTCACCGGCGTCTCGGCCAACGTGGCGATCCCCAACGCGGTGTTCGACGCCGTCAACCGCGGCTACACCGCCGTCGTCCCGGCCGACGCCATCGCGGGCGTGCCCGCCGAGTACACACCCCTCGTGATCCGCAACACTCTCGCCCTGGTCGCCACCATCACGACCACGGACGAGGTGCTCGGCTGCCTCGAACGGCCGCGCCGGCGGGCGTGACGCGGCTCAGGCCAGCTTGATCTCGTCGCCGGAGACGGTGATCTTCTCGGCGGGCAGCGCCTGGGTCGCGGGACCCTTCTTCACACTGCCGTCCTCGACGGAGAAGTGGCTGTTGTGACACGGGCAGACGATCACGCCGTTCGCGATGCTGCCGACCGCGCAGCCCAGATGGGTGCACTTCGAGGAGAACGCCTTGTAGGTGCCCGCCGTCGGCTGCGTGACCACCACGCCCTGGTCCTTGAAGATCTTGCCGCCGCCCTCCGGGATGTCCGAGGTCTTGGCGAGGGCCGTGCCGCCGGCCGAGCCGCCCGAGGACGAGGAGCCGCTGTCCTGCGAGGAACCGGTCGACCCGGTGCCTCCGGTCGAGCCGGAGGAACCGGCCCCGGTGTTGCCGGTGTTCGACGAATCGTCGCCCGAACCGCAGGCGGTCAGCGCGGCGGCGAGCCCGGCCGCTCCGGCCGCCGCCATGACGGTACGGCGGGCCGGTCCCGATTCGGGCATGAGCGATGCGCTGGTCATGTGGGCGTTCCTTCCGCGGGGCTGTTCGTGATCCGTCCAGGGGTACGGTCCTGGGGCCCCGCCTGTTCAGACGGCACCCGGATCCTTGCCTCCGTGGCACGAGACCGACGTGCACCACGGCTGTAGGTCACAGCTGTCGGACGGGCCGGCAGTCGCCCCAGTAGCCTGGGACGATGCTCAAGGAAGTCACCGCGACCCGCTACATCACGCCCCTGCGTGAGGGTGGCTCGCTGCCGGGGCTCGTCGAGGCCGACGACTTCGGGACGTACGTCATGAAGTTCACCGGCGCCGGACAGGGCCGCAAGACACTGGTCGCCGAGGTCGTCTGCGGCGAACTCGCCCGCAGGCTCGGATTCCGGATGCCCCGCCTGGTCACCCTCCAGCTGGACTCCGTGCTGGGACTCGGCGAGCCCGAACAGCAGGTGCAGGAGCTGCTGAGGTCCAGCGGCGGCACCAACCTCGGCATGGACTTCCTCTCCGGAGCCCTCGGCTACGACCCGCTCGCCTTCCCGGTCAGCCCCGGGGAGGCCGGACGGATCGTCTGGTTCGACGCGCTGATCAACAACGTGGACCGCTCCTGGCGCAACCCCAACCTCCTGGTGCACCACGGCGAGCTGTGGCTCATCGACCACGGCGCCACGATGATCTGGCACCACAACTGGCCCTCCGCCGAGGCCTCCGCGGCACGCCCCTACGACGCCCGCGACCACGCCCTCGCCCGGTTCACCCCGGACGTCACGGCGGCCGGGGCCGAGCTGGCGCCCCTGGTCACCGAGGACCTCCTCACCGAGGTCACCGCCGAGATCCCCGACGCCTGGCTCGCCGGCGAACCCGGCTTCGACACCCCGGACGACCTCCGGCGGGCCTATGCGCGGCCCCTGCTCGCCCGGTCGGCCGTCATCGCCGAGCGCATCACCGGCATCGAGGAGGGCAAGTGAGCGAGCGCCACATCCACATGGCCGGTCATGTGACCGAGCGCCACATCACCCGGGCGGGCCAGGGCGGCGACCGGGACGTGTTCGAGTACGCGCTGCTGCGGGTCGTACCCCGCGTGGAGCGCGGCGAGTGCATCAACGCGGGCGTGCTCGTCTACTGCCGCGCCCAGGCCTACGTCGGCGCCCGGACTCACCTGGACGAGGCCCGGCTGCTGGCCCTCGACGCGAACGCCGACGTCGCGGGGGTGCGGGCCGCGCTCGGTGCCGTCGAGCGGGTGTGCGCGGGCGGCGAGGAGGCAGGGCAGGCGGCCCGCGACGACGCGGGGCGCCGCTTCCGCTGGCTGATCGCGCCCCGCTCCACCATCGTGCAGCCCGGGCCGGTGCACACCGGACTGACCACCGATCCGCCGGCCGAAACGGAGCGCCTGCTGGACCTCCTGGTGAGGTAATGGATCACACCGGCCCGGTGTCCCGTTGACACCGGGTGCCAGGGCTTCTAGCGTCACGGGTGCTGAAGGTACTAAGCGGTCGCTCACCGCATGCTTGGCTCTCTCGGGGCCAGATACGTTCTCTCAAGGGCGAGGAGAAGCAGCACATGTCCACCACTGAACAGCGGGTTGCGGTTGTCACCGGCGCGGCGCGCGGCATCGGCGCCGCAGTCGCCGTACGACTGGCCGCCGAAGGCCGCGCGGTCGCCGTGATCGACCTGGACGAGGCCGCCTGCAAGGACACGGTCGAGAAGATCACCGCGGCCGGCGGCAAGGCCATCGCGGTCGGCGCGGACGTCTCCGACGAGGCGCAGGTCGAGGCGGCCGTCGCCCGGATCGTGGAGGAGCTGGGCGCCCCGACGATCCTCGTCAACAACGCGGGCGTGCTGCGCGACAACCTGCTGTTCAAGATGAGCGTCTCCGACTGGGACACCGTCCTGAACGTCCACCTGCGCGGTTCGTTCCTGATGACCAAGGCCGTCCAGAAGCACATGGTCGACGCGGGCTTCGGCCGGGTCGTCAACCTCTCCTCCTCCTCGGCGCTCGGCAACCGCGGCCAGGCCAACTACTCCGCCGCCAAGGCCGGTCTGCAGGGCTTCACCAAGACCCTCGCCATCGAGCTCGGCAAGTTCGGCATCACCGCCAACGCCGTCGCCCCCGGCTTCATCGCCACGGAGATGACCAAGGCCACCGCCGACCGCGTCGGCATGGGCTTCGAGGACTTCAAGAAGGCCGCCGCCACCCAGATCCCGGTGCAGCGCGTCGGCGAGCCCGAGGACATCGCCAACGCCATCGCCTTCTTCACCGGCGAGGCGGCCGGCTTCGTCTCCGGCCAGGTGCTGTACGTCGCCGGCGGACCGCTGAACTAGGGCTTCGGGAAAAACGGAGAACACGGACATGACTGAACGCCCGGAGCTTTCCGGCAAGGTCGCCCTCATCACGGGCGCCAGTCGCGGCATCGGCTACGGCATCGCCGAGGCGCTGGTCGCCCGCGGTGACCGCGTGTGCATCACCGGCCGCAACGAGGACGCGCTGAAGGAGGCCGTCGAGCAGCTCGGCTCGGAGCGGGTCATCGGCGTCGCCGGCAAGGCCCACGACCTCGGCCACCAGACCGAGGCCGTCGAGCGCACCATAGAGGCCTTCGGCCGCCTCGACTTCCTGATCAACAACGCCGGCACCAACCCGGTCTTCGGGCCCATCGCCGACCTCGACCTGGACGTCGCCCGCAAGGTCTTCGAGACCAACGTCGTCTCGGCGCTGGGCTTCGCCCAGAAGACCTGGCACGCCTGGCAGAAGGACAACGGCGGCGCCATCGTCAACATCGCCTCCGTCGCGGGCCTCGCGCCCTCGCCGTTCATCGGCGCCTACGGCGTCAGCAAGGCCGCGATGATCAACCTGACCCAGCAGCTGGCGCACGAGTTCGCGCCGAAGGTGCGGGTCAACGCGATCGCCCCGGCCGTCGTGAAGACCAAGTTCGCCGAGGCCCTGTACGAGGGCCGGGAGGCGGAGGCGGCCGCCGCCTACCCGCTGGCCCGGCTCGGCGTGCCCGCCGACATCGGCGGGGCGGCCGCGTTCCTCACCTCCCAGCAGTCCGACTGGGTCACCGGTCAGACGCTCGTCGTGGACGGCGGCATCTTCCTCAACGCCGGCGTGGGCTGACCGCCTCTGCCGGTCGTCTCGTTCGGGCGCCGTTTCCCAGCGGAACGGCGCCCGAAACGCCCTGCGGGATGCGTACCGTGGGATGACAACGTAGTCATAGCTCAATCGATCAAGAAGTGTTGTTCCGGGGGAGGTTCGGGGGAGCGGACGCTGCGGTATGGTCTGCCGACCCTTGGTATGGCGGATCGAGGAGCGTGCGCGTGTTCAACCGGAACCGATTCCTGCGGAGAGTCGCGGCGATCGCGTCCATATCCCTGGTGGCCGGCTGCAGCCTGTTGTCCAACGGCGATTCCGCCGGCAAGGGGCCGATCGTCGTGGGAACCACCAGCGCCCCCAGCACGCTGGACCCGGCCGGCGCCTGGGACGGCTCCTGGGAGCTGTACCGCAACATCTTTCAGACGCTCCTCGCCTACCCGAACGGCGCCACCACCCCCCAGCCCGACGCGGCCGAGAGGTGTTCCTTCACCGACTCCAGCAGCCGCACCTACCGCTGCAAGCTGCGCGCGGGCATGAAGTTCGCCGACGGCGCCCCGCTGAACGCCGAGGCCGTCCAGCACTCCATCGACCGCATCCGCACCATCAACGCGCCCGGCGGTCCCGCCGGACTGCTCGGCAGCCTGGACCGGGTGGACGCGGTCGGCGACCGCGAGGTGGTCTTCCACCTCAACCAGTCCGACGCCACGTTCCCGTTCGTGCTGGCCACCCCGGCCATGTCGATCGTCGACCCCGACGACTACCCCGCGAACTCCCTGCGCAAGGACGACAAGGTCTTCGGCTCCGGGCCCTACGAGCTGCAGTCCTACGACGAGGACAAGCAGGCCGTCCTGGTCCGCAACGACCACTACGAGGGCTTCGCCGACCGGCAGAACGACGCGGTGACCATCCGCTACTTCCAAGACTCGGCCACCATGGTCAAGGCGCTGCGCGACAAGCAGATCGACGTCACCTACCGCGGCCTGGCCGCCGACGACATCCTCACCCTGCAGCGGCAGAGCAGCTCCGACCTGCAGCTGGTGGACGGCGCGGGCACCGACATCAGCTACCTGGTGTTCAACCCCAAGGACCCGTGGGCCAAGCAGCCCGCCGTCCGCAAGGCCATCGCCCAGGTGGTCGACCGCGGGGCGATCGCGCACAAGGTCTACAAGGACACCGTGGACCCGCTGTACTCCATGGTCCCCAAGGGCCTGACCGCCCACACCACGGCCTTCTTCGACGACTTCGGCGACCCGAGCGTCTCCAAGGCCCGCAGGGTCCTGACGAACGCGGGCATCACCCAGCGCGTCCCGCTCACCCTCTGGTACACCACCGACCGCTACGGCTCCGAGACGGCCGTGATGTTCCAGGAGCTCAAGCGGCAGCTGGAGGCCTCCGGCCTGTTCACGATCACCCTCAAGAGCCGCCCCTGGAAGACCTATGTGGTCGGCTACCAGAAGGGCGAGTACCCGGTGTTCGGCCGCGGCTGGTTCCCGGACTTCCCCGACGCCGACAACTTCATCGCGCCGTTCGTCGGCGAGCACAACGCCCTCGGTACGCCCTACCCGTCCAAGCAGATCACCTCGGTGCTGCTGCCCCGCTCGCGCGCCCAGAGCGACCGCGCCAAGGTGGTGAAGGACCTGGAGGCGGCTCAGCAGATCATGGTGAACGACGCCCGCCTGGTCCCGCTGTGGCAGGGGCGGCAGTACGTGGCGGCCAGCGACGACATCTCGGGCGGCGAGCAGGCCCTGGACCCGTCGACGATCATGATGATGTGGGAGCTGCACCGCAAGACCAGCTGGTGAACCGCCCTCGCGGCACCGGTTGTCAGTGGTCGCCTGTAGGTTCTGGGGCCTGGAAGTGACCGCACATCGTGAGGACGTTGACGTGACCGACATCGCCATGCTGCCCGAGTCCTGGCGCGGGGTTCTGGGTGACGAACTGCAGCAGCCCTACTTCAAGGAGCTGACCGAGTTCGTCGAGGAGGAGCGGGCGAAGGGTCCCGTCTATCCGCCGCGCGAGGAGGTCTTCGCCGCGCTGGACGCCACGCCGTACGACAGGGTCAAGGTCCTCATCCTCGGCCAGGACCCGTATCACGGCGAGGGCCAGGGGCACGGCCTGTGCTTCTCCGTCCGCCCGGGAGTGAAGACCCCGCCCTCCCTCAGGAACATCTACAAGGAGATGCAGCAGGAGCTGGGCCTGCCCGTCCCGGACAACGGCTATCTGATGCCGTGGGCCCGGCAGGGCGTGCTGCTGCTCAACGCGGTGCTCACCGTCCGTGGAGGCGAGGCCAACTCGCACAAGGGCAGGGGATGGGAGAAGTTCACCGACGCCGTCATCCGCGCGGTGTCCTCCCGGCCCGACCCGGCGGTCTTCGTGCTGTGGGGCAACTACGCGCAGAAGAAGCTCCCGCTGATCGACGAGAGCCGGCACATCGTGGTCAAGGGCGCGCACCCCTCGCCGCTGTCCGCGAAGAAGTTCTTCGGGTCCCGCCCGTTCACGCAGATCAACGAGGCGGTGGCCCGGCAGGGGCACGAGCCCGTCGACTGGCGGATCCCCAACCTGGGCTGATCGGCGCGCATGACGCAAAGCGCGGCCCGCGCCCGCGCGGCCCATGTCGTACGGGGCTGCCTGCCCGGGATTGCCGGTGCCGCCGGTTAGCGTCGGCACATGCGGCTGACCAGACAGCCGACGACGGCCCGGAGGACGTGGTGGCGGAGCGACCGGAGCAGGCGGCGCCGGATGCCGTGCTGACGCGGATCGGGCAGGTCGTGATGCTGCATCACGGTGGCGACCGCGAGGAGGCCAGACGCCGCTTCCTCCAGCTGTGGGCGGAGATCGGCGAGCACGGCGCTCCGCTGCACCGGTGCACCCTGGCCCACTACCTGGCCGACACCCAGGACGACCCGTCCGACGAACTGGCCTGGGACCTGCGGGCGTTGTCGGCGGCCGAGGAACTGGCGGACGGCCGCGGCGCAGGCGACCCACTGAGCGTGCGCGCCTTCTTCCCCTCCCTCCACCTCAACCTGGCCGCCGACTACGTCAAGCTGGGCCGCGCCGAGGCCGCGCGCAGCCATCTGCGCCGGGCCCGCCGCGCCGCCGGCTCCCTGTCCGACGACGGCTACGGCGACGGGGTACGGGCGGCGATCAGCCGTCTGGAACTGCGCCTCGGGGACGACGGCTTTCCGGGCGGCGACTCCTGGGGGCCGCCCCGGCAGCGGCCCACCAGCTAGGGCCTGGTGCGAAAGTCCCGCCTGCCCCCCGACGCCCGGCACGCCTGCCCGTGTGACCTGGCGCGAGGGGATCCAACGGAGCGAACGCGCTGGCCACGGGACCGCGCGTCACCCACCGGGCGGAGTCGTTCCGTATCAGGCGGCAGAAGGTGCAGTCCATAGGGACGGAACCCTGCCGGAACCGACGCTGCGCCTGCCAACCGTTTCGCGAGGGGTGGGATCCGCGGCGACTGTCTGTGATGAGTTCACAGAAGCTGTGCCGGAGCCCGTTCTCGTGGACAAAGCCACGAGCGATATCCGCCACGAGCTGGAATGCGGCATGGCGACGCGCGCGGCCCCGCGCCCCGACCCGGCTGAGCGGTGCTCAGCCCCTCGCGCCGTCGTCAGGTGCGCGCGAGCCGGGCCGCGAGATAGCGCGCGGTGGCGCTGCGGCGGGCCCTCGCCACCTTGGCCGGCGGGCCCGCCGCGACCACCCGCCCGCCCGCGTCGCCGCCGCCCGGCCCGAGGTCGATGACCCAGTCGGCGGTGGCGATCGTGTCCAGGTCGTGCTCGACGAGGACGACCGTGTTGCCGGCGTCGACGAGCCGGTGCAGCTGTCGCAGCAGCAGCGCGATGTCCGAGGGGTGCAGCCCCGCCGTCGGCTCGTCGAGCAGGTAGAGCGCGTGCCCGCGGCGGGCTCGCTGCAGTTCGGTGGCCAGTTTGATGCGTTGCGCCTCACCACCGCTGAGTTCCGTCGCGGGCTGGCCCAGCCGCAGGTACCCCAGTCCCACCTCGCGCAACGTCTCCAGACTGCGGGAGGCGGCCGGGACGGCGGACAGGAACTCGGCGGCGGCGTCGACGGACAGCGCCAGCACTTCCGCGATGTTCTTGCCGCGGTAGGTGACTTCCAGCGTTTCGGCGTTGTACCGGGCGCCCTGGCAGGTCGGGCACGGCGCGTAGGTGCCGGGCAGGAACAGCAGTTCCACCGCGACGAATCCTTCGCCCTGGCAGGTCTCGCACCGTCCTTCGGGCACGTTGAAGGAGAACCGCCCGGCCGAGTAGCCGCGCGCCCTGGCCTCGTCCGTCGCCGCGTACAGCTTGCGCACCGCGTCGAACATCCCCGTGTACGTGGCCAGGTTGGACCGGGGAGTTCGGCCGATGGGCCGTTGGTCGACCAGGACCAGCCGGTCGAACGACTCGACCCCCGACGCGTCCTGGACGTCGACCTCCAACTGCGCCTCGTCGGGCTCCTCGGACACGAGTCCGAGGTGGCCGCGGACGACCTCGGCGAGCACCTGCGTCACCAGCGTCGACTTTCCGGAACCGGACACGCCCGTCACCGCCGTCAGTACGCAGAGCGGTACGTCGACGGACACGTCGAGCAGATTGTGGCGGGAGACGCCGCGCAGGTGCAGCCAGCCGTGCGGTGTGCGCGGGCGGTGGTCGAGCGGCCGGGCGCGCCCGAACAGGTACTGGCTCGTGGCCGACTCCCCGACCCCTTCAAGACCGGCGACCGGGCCGCTGTACAGCACGCGTCCGCCGCCCTCGCCCGCGCCGGGGCCGATGTCGACCACCCAGTCCGCCCGCCGTACGACGTCCATGTCGTGCTCCACGACGAACAGCGAGTTGCCCGCCGCCTTGAGGCGGTCCAGCACGTCCAGCAGCGGTTCCGCGTCAGCCGGGTGCAGGCCCGCGGAGGGTTCGTCGAGGACGTAGACGACGCCGAACAGCCCCGAGCGCAGCTGGGTGGCGATCCGCAGGCGCTGCGCCTCGCCGGGCGACAGGGTCGTCGAGCGGCGCCCGAGGCTGAGATATCCCAGGCCCAGGTCGAGCAGTACGTCGATGCGCGCGACCAGATCGCCGCAGATCCGGACCGCGACCTCGGTCGTCTCCCCGGACCGGGCGGTCGACGTGGTGGCGTCGGCCTTGGACCGCCTCGCGACGGGCCGCAGCAGCGCCACGACCTCGGTGAGCGGCATCGCGTTGATCTCGGCGATGGAACGTCCGGCGAAGGTCACCGCGAGCGCCTCGGGCCGCAGTCCGCTGCCGTGACACTCGGGGCAGGGCACACTCCTGACGAACCGGAGCGCCCGTTCGCGCATCTTCTCGCTCTTGGAGTCGGCGAGGACGTGCATGACGTGCTTGCGGGCGCTCCAGAACTTGCCCTGGTAGCCGTAGTCGATGCGGTCCTCCTCCGGCTCGATGTACACGGAGGGCTGCTCGTCCGTGTACAGCAGCCAGTCCCGGTCCCTCTTCCTGAGCCTGCGCCACGGCCGGTCGATGTCGATGCCCAGGCCGTTCACCACACTGCGCAGGTTGGCGCCCTGCCAGGCGCCCGGCCAGGCGGCGATCGCCCCCTCCCGGATGCTCAGCGAGGGGTCCGGGACGAGCAGGTCCTCGGCGACGTCGTGCACGACGCCCAGTCCATGGCATTCCGGGCAGGCGCCGGCCGCGGTGTTGGGCGAGAACGACTCGGCATCCAGCCGTGCGGCCCCGGGCGGATAGGTGCCGGCACGGGAGTACAGAATGCGCAGCAGATTGGACAGCGTGGTGATGGTGCCGACCGTCGAGCGCGAGCTCGGCGACCCGCGTCGCTGCTGCAGGGCCACGGCCGGTGGCAGTCCGGTGATCTCCTGCACGTGCGGTGCGCCGACCTGTTGCAACAGCCTTCGGGCGTACGGTGCCACGGACTCGAAGTAACGCCGCTGGGCCTCCGCGTAGAGCGTGCCGAACGCGAGCGAGGACTTGCCCGAACCGGAAACACCGGTGAAGGCGACCATCGCGTCCCGCGGAACGTCGACATCGATGTTCCGCAGGTTGTTCTCACTGGCACCCCGGACATGCACGAAGGGGTCGCTCGCGTCCTTGTTCACCTTTCCTGATTACCTGATCGCGCCGGGCGCCGCGCGACAGGCGCCGCCACCAGGCTCCGCTCACACGAGAATCCGGAGGTCCCGGTATGAGTCCCGGTACGAGCCGCTCCCAGGGAACATTCGATCCGACGTCCTTCGGCGAACGCGGTGGTTCGCCTCCCGGTGGCGCACTCGCCCCAGTGGCTCGGCCCCAGGGCGCGCGCATGCGCCCCATGGCGGCCACGACCGAGGGCTCGACCCGGTAGCAGACCCACGTGCCGCGCCGCTCGGAGGTGAGCAGCCCGGCCTCCTTGAGCTTCTGGTGCGAGGCCACCGCCGAGAACAGGCGCAGCCGGACCGGATCGGCGAGGGCTGCGGTCCGGCCTGGTGACGGCGGGCGTCGGATCGGCGGCTGACTTCGGTGGCTGGTTCGCGGAGCAATCGGCGGCGGAGCCGGCCGAACCGTTCACCTTCGTGGTCGGTATGGATGGTGTGCTTCGGCCGGCGCCGCGGGCGATCAACTGCCGCCGAGGCCGGAGCGGCCGCCCCCCGCCCTGGCACCCTTCGGCACCAACGGCTCCAGCACCGCCCAGTGCTCGTGCGTGAGATCTCCCCGCCCCAGGAACCGTGATCATTCACGGCCCAAGATCCATTTTCGATACACGGCCTAGCCGGCACACATCCGTACGCCCAGGTCAATGGCCGTACGCCTGCTCACAGATCGCCGCCTCGGGGCTGTCCCCGCGCCAGCCGCCGTACTCCTTGCCGAGGGCGCACACGTCAGGGGCCTTCGGGGCCGGCCGTGCCACGTCCGGGACGTCGACCCGCGGCCGCCGCGGACGGTCCGCGTGCGGCCGGGAGCGTGCGGGCGGTGCCGCCGGGCGGTGGCCGGCCGGGGGTGGCGCCGGTGCCCGGTGCGGGGCGGCCGGAGCGGTGTGGTGCGGGTTCCCGGACGGGCCGGCCATCTCCAGCGCCTCCCGCGCGGGTGCCTGCACCACCCGCGGCTGCGCCCTGCCCTCCGGCCGGGGCGCGGTGGGCTGCGAGGGTGCCGTGTCCGGCGGGGGCCCGGGCGTCGCCGAGTGTTGTACCGTCACACAGCCGGAGAGGGCCGAGACGGCCACGGTGACCAGGAGCGCTGCGGTCGTCGTCGTTCGATGCACCCGGGCAACTCTGCTGGGTCGGCCCCGGCCTTGGCACCGTACACCGGAGATTGAGGCCCCCGCACGGGTGATCTCGTGCTCCTTACGGAGGGCCCTTGCGTACCGTGGGTGACGGTCAGTCGCCGGTGGCCCCGTCGATCCTCTCGCGGACGAGGTCGGCATGGCCGTTGTGCCGGGCGTACTCCTCGATCATGTGCGTGTAGATCCAGCGGAGGCTGAACGGCTCCTCGGTGAACCGGCTCGTTCCCTGGGAGAGGTCGTCGAGCCCGAAGCCGGCCGCGTTGCGTCGGGCCGTCTCGATCTCCGCCTGCCAGGTGCCGTACGCCTCCTCCCAGGAATCCGCCCCGGTGAGGTGGAACTCGCCGTCCCGGTCGTCCTCGGTGTAGTAGATCGGCCCGGCGTCGTCGCCCACCAGCACCTTGCGGAACCAGCCCCGTTCCACCTCGGCCATGTGCCGCACCAGGCCCATGAGGGACAGTTCGGAAGGCGGTACGGACGCGGTCCGCAGCTGCTCGTCGGTCAGTCCCTCGCACTTCCAGGCCAGTGTCTTGCGGTGGTAGTCCAGCCAGCCCTCGAGCATGGCGCGTTCACCGGCGTTCGGGGCGGGTTCTCGCCGTTCGGTCGTCATGCCCGCATCCTCGCAACGCCGCGTGCCGGGCCACCAGCGAATTTTCAGGTTTCCAGCATTTCCCCCCAGCAGCTCCCGCAGCCCAGCACGCTCCCGACGACGAGAGGGCCGAACTCCTGCGCCGGTACGGCGACTGGCACGACCGATCCCCGCCGTCATCGTCGCCGGCCGCCCCGAGGACGTGCTCCGCCACGACGTCCACCACATCGCCGAGCCCCTGCCCGCCTGCCACTCGGGCCGGGCCGCCCTCCTCGGCGACGCCGCCCACGCCATGCCGCCGACGCTCGGACAGGCGGCAACCAGGCGATCGAGGAGGCCGTCGTCCTGGCCCACCACCAGCGACGGCCTGGACGCCTACACCGCCGCCCGCCTCCCTCGTGCGACCGCGGTCACCCGTCAAGCCATCCGAGTCGCCCGCCTCGACAGGCCGGCAGCCGCGCCGCCGTCGCCGCGCGCGACACCGCCGTCACCGCCCTGTCCAAGGCCGGTCCCGCGCTGTTCCCGCGCGGCTTCGACGGCATCGCCGACTGGCGGCCCCCGTATGCTTCCGGGGAAGCACGCGCAGGCGAGCGGTAGGGGAGAGCACGTTGAAGGTCGGCTGCATCGGACTCGGGGACATCGCGCAGAAGGCGTACCTGCCGGTGCTGGGCACCCAGCCGGAGATCGACCTCCACCTCCAGACCCGCACACCCGCCACGCTGAACCGGGTCGCGGACTGCCTGCACCTGCCCGCGCAACGGCGGCACCCGACCCTGGACTCCCTCCTGGAGGCGGGCCTCGACGCGGCCTTCGTGCACGCGCCCACCACCGTCCACCCGGAGATCGTCACCCGGCTGCTGGAGGCGGGCGTGCCCACGTACGTGGACAAGCCGCTCGCCTACGAACTCGCCGACTCCGAGCGGCTGGTGACCCTGGCCGAGCAGCGGAACGTCCCGCTCTTCGTCGGTTTCAACCGCCGGTACGCCCCCGCGTACACGCAGTGCCTGGACCACCCGCGCGAGCTGGTCCTCATGCAGAAGAACCGGATCGGGCTCCCCGAGGAACCGCGCCCGATGATCCTCGACGACTTCATCCACGTCGTCGACACCCTGCGGTTCCTGGTGCCGGGCCCGGTCGACGACGTGACCGTGCGCGCCCGTACCGAGGGCGGCCTGCTCCACCACGTCGTGCTCCAGCTCGCCGGGGACGGCTTCACCGCGCTCGGCGTGATGAACCGGCTCAGCGGCTCCGCCGAGGAGATCCTGGAGGTCTCCGGGCAGGACACCAAGCGGCAGGTGCTCAACCTCGCCGAGGTCGTCGATCACAAGGGGCAGCCGACGGTGCGCCGGCGCGGCGACTGGGTGCCCGTGGCGCGCCAGCGGGGCATCGAGCAGGCGGTCCTCGCCTTCCTCGAAGCCGTGCGCGCGGGCAAGGTGCTCAGCGCCCGGGACGCACTGGCGACCCATGAGCTGTGCGAGCGGGTGGTACGAGCGGTTCTGGACCGCTCCGGCGCTGCCTGAGCGCACGCACACCCTCGGTCGCGCCCAGGGCGGCCAGCACGAGCAGCGCGCCGTGCACGGGCCAGTCGCCGTAGCGGACGTACGGCGTGACGCCGTGCGCGAGCGGTACGTCGTACACGCGGGCGGTGCTCGCGTCGGTGCCGAGCCACGGGCCGAGGCGCCGTCCGCTCGGGCCGTAGACGGCGGAGACACCGGTCAGGGTCGCGTGCACCATCGGGCGGCCGGTCTCGGCGGCACGCAGGGCGGCCAGCGAGGCGTGCTGCTCGGGGGCCCAACTGCCCTGGAAGGTCGAGGTGGAGGACTGGCCGAGGAGCACGTCCGCGCCGTCCTCGGCGAGATGACGGCTCATGTCCGGGAACGCGGTCTCGAAGCACACCAGCGGGCCGACCCGCAGTCCGTGCCCGACGTTCATCACGACCTGTTCGGTGCCGCGCCGCCGGTCCTCGCCGGCCGCCCTGCCCACCGAGGTGGCCCAGCCCAGCAGGGAGCGGGCCGGTATGTACTCGCCGAACGGGATGAGCCGCATCTTGTCGTAGCGCTCGCCGGTCGGGCCGGTCGGGCCGACGAGCACCGAACTCTTGTAGATGCCGGGCCGGTCGGCGCGCCGGGCGTCCACGTTGACCAGCACGTCGGCGTCGGTCTGCCGGGACAGCGCGGCGATCCGCCGAGCCAGGTCGGGCCGGTGCCCCAGATCGAAGCCGACGCTGGACTCGCCCCAGACCACCAGGTCGACACCCTGCCCGGTGAGCCGCCGGGTCAGCTGTTCCTCGCGGTCGAAGCGTTTCTCGGCGCTGGCGTGTCCGTCGACGATGCCCGGCTGGACGACGGCGATCCGCACCCCACCGTCGACGTCAGGGCGCGGCGCCCACGCCCAGGCGGCCGAGGTCGCCGCCGCCGTGGCGACCAGGGAGGCCACCGCGGGCACCCGGGACTCCCGCACCGACACCAGCACCGCGACCGCGACGTTCACCGCCACCACCAGGAAGCTGAGCAGCCACACCCCGCCCACCGAGGCCAGTCGCAGCGCCGGGCCCAGCTGCCACTGGCTGGAGCCGAGCATGCCCCAGGGGCCGCCCAGGCCCTGCCAGGAGCGCACCAGCTCCACCGCAAGCCATGCCGACGGCAGGACCAGCAGCGCGGCCGCGCCCCGCCCCGGCGACGGCGTCCCACTGAGGTACCGGCGTGTCAGCCAGCCCCAGGGCATCCACAGCACGCTCAGCAGCCCGGCTATCAGGAAGATGAACACGTGCAGGCTCGGCAGCAGCCAGTGGTGCACGGCCATCAAGAACCCGAAGCCTCCGCACCAGCCGTCGTACGCCGCGCGCCGCCCGGTCGGCGCCCAGCGTGCCAGCAGGATCCAGGGGACCAGCGCGACATACGCGAACCACCACAGCGAAGGCGCGGGGAACGCGAGCACGGGCAGGGCGCCCGCGAGGGCGGCGGCGCACGAGCGCCGCCAGGGGGAGGTCAGCCAGCGGTCGATCGTCCTCATACGGATCTCCCTACCCAGGGCTGCTTCCAGTGTGCGCGCCGTGAGCGATCTCCGACAGAGGACGCCGTGGGCGGCTCAGCGGCTCACTCGGGCACGGCCGCCGGGCTCCGCTCGGGCATCCGGCGCCACATCTCGTGCACCACGACCGAGCGCAGCCGCCAGCCCTCCGGTGTGCGCAGCAGCTCGAAGTCGTACCGGCCGCCGCAGACCAGGTCCGGCGCGCCGGAGCCGCCGACGCCGTCGTCGGCGAACCGCATGGGGCTGAGGTAGTCGGCCCGCACCCGGGCGGTGTCCCCGGTGTCGTGCTCCAGGATCCCGAACCGCACCTGCCGGTTGACGATCAGATGCTGCCGCATCGCGAACAGCTCCAGGCTCCCGGCGAGCCACCCGGCCACCCGGCCGGCCTCGCCCTCGATGCCACCGGCGGAACGGTAGTCGGCCCGCCCGTCCACCGTGAACAGCCCTCGATACGCCGCCCAGTCACCGTCGTCCACGGCCACCGCGTACTCGGTGACCATCTCGTCCACGGCCAGCCGGTCCATCACGGTAGCGAGCTCCACGCGCTGCGTCATCGGCACAGTGTTGGGCACCCGGGGCGACGTGCCAAGAGGCGCGCCGGATATTCGGTGGTGCGGGGGAGGCCCGGTAGCCGAACCTGCCCTCGTGAACGATCCGTCAGTCGAACAATCAGTCGGAGGCCCTCACCTGTTCAAGATCCCTCAGCCGAGACCTCGCTCACCTGTCCACAACCGCCCCGGACAGAACACCTAGGGCGGGCCGAGGTCAGGAGACGGCAGACGTCAGGTACGTCAGGTACACCCCTTTCTCGCAGTCGGGCATCTTCCGCAGGGCCCAGCGGCCTCGGACGGTCGTGGAGGAGAAGTTCGACTCGGCGTCGTCCTCCTCCACCTCACCGTCCTTCAGCGCGTATCCGGCCTTCGGGAGCCGCTTGTGCAGGAATGACAGGGCGGCGTCGAAGCCGCCCCGTACGACGGTGGCGACGACGAGCCGGCCGCCGGTGCGGTGCTCCACCGACGTCACGACCGCGCCGTCGGGCACCGGCAGGTTCTCCGGGAAGTCCTTGGGCAACGGCAGCGAGGCGGCAGTGGGACAGCCTCCCTGCGCACCGCCGGCCGTTGTCCCGGCCGGTGGAGCGGTTGCCTGCCCGGCCGCGTGCGGCGTCGCCCCCGGGAGCTCTGCGTGCTTGTTCGTCGCCGAGCATCCGGTGACCGCGGCGAGGCTGAGGACGGCGCCTACCAGTGCGGCGACCGAGGGCGATGACTTCATACGGTGGCCTCCTCAGGGCTTCTTGTGCTTGCCGCGGACCACGGCGTCGTGGGCGCCGTACAGCGTGTTGCCGGAGGACTGGCGGGCGATGGAGGCCAGTGCGTCATAGTTCTGCGCCCCGCCGCTCGCGCAGGTGCCGGTGCAGCCGTCGGCGTAGGCGGCGAGCACGCGGCCCTGGGCGTCGACTGTGACGTCGATGAAGTCGAGGAGATTGCGGTCCTTGCCGCAGGTGGTGCCGCCCGTGCAGATCGATCCTCTCTGAACGGGGTCGGTGGGGGTGGCGTCGACGGTGGCCCAGGACTGGCCGCCGTCGTAGGTGGTGGCCACATACAGATGCCACAGGCCCTTGAAGGCGGCCGGGTCCTGGTAGTTGCCACCCGTGGTGGTGCCGAGGAATGCGAAGGCGGCGCGGTTGTCGTCGCCGGCGGTCACGGCAGGGAATACGACGTTCTTGATGCCGAGGGCAGCGCCGACGTTCTGGTCGTACAGCCACGTCCGGCCCTTGTCGTGGCTGACAGCGACACGGGCCGTGCCGTCGCTGTTCTGGTAGCCCATGTAGACGGTCCCCCCGGCCCCAATGCCCACGCTCGGGTCGGAGTCACCAGGGGTGCTGGCCGGGTTCTTACGGACGGCCCAGGTCAGCCCGTTGTCCTCGGAGACGGCCACAGCCTGATGGCCGCCGCAGCCCTTGTTGGGCACGTACACCGTGCCGTCCGGGCCCATCTTCACGTGCCCGTGCAGGCCGCCGCAGTCCAGTAGCGAGTACATGGGGACGGCCGGTCCATATGTCAGACCGCCGTCCCGGCTGACCGCGCAGGAAGCGTCGGCGATGTCCTGGGAGCAGTAGTAGACGGCGTTCGGGTACGACGTGACGGCGCCCGGCTCGCCCGTGTTGAAGGGACCGCCGCCGATGGTCTGGTGGTCCACACCGGAGTTGATGCCCGAGCCGCCCGTCGGCGTCCACGTCTCACCGTCGTCGTCGGTGTAGCAGGTCAGGGCGGTCTTGCCGATGAGCTGCGACTCGAAGGTGCGGTGGGTGATCGGGTCGGTGAACAGGATCGGGTCGAGGCTTGTGGTGCTGCCCTGGGGACAGCCGTTGGCCGCGTTCGCGCTCTTGTCCTGCCACGTGGCGGCGCCGGCGCTGTCGTAGGTGACCTTGAGCGTCGAGGTGTATGCCTGGAACATCGCGGCGCCACTCGCGTGGTCGACGCCGATCGAGGGTTCACCCGCGTTGTGGGCGTCCGCGATACTGCCAGGTGCCGAGGAGTTCTCGTAGGTCGGAGGGGTGGCCGTACTCGGCGGCGGATCGGTCGGGTCGGCGATCAGGCTCGCGGTACCGGTAAAGCTGTCGCCGAGCGGTGCGTACGGCACCACGCGCACGGTGTACGACGCCGACACCGCCGGAAGCAGCACGGTCTCCGGGTCGCTGGAAGAGGCGGAGGCGGCCACCTCGCGGCCGTCCGCGTCGAGGACGTACACGTCGAAGTCGGCTGCGGAGTCGGGCCACTTGACGTCGACGCGCAGGCTGTGACCGGCGTCGTAGCCCACGGGCACGGACACCTTCAGGCTGTAGTCGTCGCAGAGTTGCCCATTACCGCAGCTCACCGTCCCGGTCGTGCCGGAGACGTTCGGGACGGCGAAGGGACCGGCGCTCCACGTGGTCGTGGGCGCAGTGTCGCTGACTGATCCGGAGGGCGGGGTGGTGGCGCCGGCCGACACACTCGGCAGGGTGCCGGCGAAGAGTGCCAGCAACCCGACGGCGAGACGCCCCCGCGACCGCGGGGGGCGGTGAAGACGGAGTGCGGAGAGGAGAGCCACAGGTACCTCGTGGGTTCGCGAGTCGGACCAAGGGTGGTGGTGCGTAGCGGTACGGGTGGTGCCTTCGTCTGCTCTACGAGGAGGCGGGCGGCGTCCGTCGCCAGAAACCGAACTCTTTTCGAAACGGGCCGGACCGTGCGCCGGCTGCACGGAGAAGTGATGAGCGGCGACGGACGGAAAGACAAAAGGGCAGTGATCGCGGCTTGAGGTGGGTCACCAAGCCGCGTTCACCGACTCCAGGGACATGCTCCTGCCCCCCTGACCTTGATCAACTCTGGCTGGGTGGACCCGCCGGAGTATGGATCATGGCTGCATGACGAAGTGGACGAAGAACGGGCCTCCGGTCGAGCAGCCAGGAGCTGAGCCCGAGCTTTCCGCGTACCAGCAGGTGATGCGGAAGAGGCTGCTCGAGGCCCCGGTAGTACCGGCGCCCGAGCCCTGGCGGCGCACCGCGTACGCCCCGGTCGGCGGACTTCTCGGGATCGGCTTCGCCTCGCACCCCGGCACCGGCCACGACTTGGTGATGGTCGTCTCGCACGACGGGCACGCTCTCTTCGACGCCGTCACGGGAGAGAAGATCGCGCGGGATCGTGACCCAGACCCCGAGGACAGCAGTCGCGACGCGGATCCCGCTCTGTGGTGTCCTGGGTGGGGACCTGTCGCCGGGAGCAGGGTGCGCATCGCCGGGCTCTTCGGAGGAGGACTTCACACCACCAGCGGAGACGGTTGGAAGCTGGAGGTCGTTGCCCCGACCTGGCCGAACGAGCGTGTCCTGCTCTCCCTCGACGGCGGTTTGCCGCACTCCGGGCCGTACGGGGAGCGCTGGTGGCACATCTTCCACTCCCACTACTCCGAGCTCCGTGCCGTTGGTTTCTCGCCCTCGGGACAGACCCTTGCCGTAGCGACGAGCAGTGATCTGTCCCTCTGGACTCGCGGGACTGGCCACAGCCGCAGTAGCAGTGCTGAGGGCTGACTCGGCAAGGCGAAATCCGTTGCCTCGGCCTCCATGGCAGGGCAAGGTGGCCCGCAGTCGGAACGGAGGCTGATCCGGGTCGCCGCCGGCCCATCCGCCGCCACGGACAGGCCGGGTGCGTGCGGCAATGTCGGCGCCAGGAGAACCGGCAGTCCTGCGTCGCCCGGCCTGGGTCCACGGCGGCGGGTGTCCCGCGCTGCCGGGGACCGCGCTCCCGAGAGAGCGGCCGGGAGGCCGGGGCTGCCAGGTGCCCCCGGCCCTAGGCAGCCTCGATGACCTCCTCGCGGATCGCCGCGGCCCACTCGACCACCAACAGCTCGTACTCCGCGCGCTCCTGGGCCGACAGGGTGCCGCCCGCACGCAGCCACAGTGCCCGGATCTGCTCGTTCACCTCGGCCGCAGACCGCACGGAACCAGGGGGCATGAAATCGGGGGACATGCGGACAAGCCTAGGGGCAAGCACTGACAGCGCGCTACCGCGTGGCTACGCAGAAGGTATGGGGTTGGTCACCGCCGGAGCCGGCCGCGTCCGCGGTCGGGCCAGTCCAGGAGGCATATGCCCTGGAGGAGTGCCGAGCGGGAGCGGGCGCGGGTCGGCGTGAAGTGCCGTTTCGGAGCCCCCCGTAGGTCCCCTGGAGGTTGCCGAATGCGCAGGCCAGGGATGCTTCGGCGGCTTCCGGCGCGGTTCGCAGGGGCGGGCGGACGGGTCCGGGCCGTCCAGCGCACGCGAGATGTCCGAAACGACGGTGCGGGAAGGGAGTCGGGGCGGTCAGCTCGCCGGTTCCGCCGCGTGCGGGCTCAGGGCGGCCTCCGTCACCAGCGCGATGATGACGACGCCGAGGGCGATGCGGTACCGGACGAACGGCACGAAGCTCTTGTTGGAGATCCGCTTCATGGACCACGCGATACGCGGTCACACCGCTGGCGGCCGGCATGGTGGCCTGCTTCACGCCGGGCACGATCCACCGGCTGGTGAGCGAGGAGAGTCTGCGCATCACCGTTCTCCTGCGGAACAGCGGGCTGCCGGAGGCGGGGGACGCGGTGCGCACGCTGCCGCCGCAGTACCTGGCCGACCCGGAGGCCTACGCCGCCGCGACCACGATCCCGGCCGCTGCGCCGGAGGCCGAGCGGTAGCGATTCACCCGCGCCAGGCGCGACCTCGCACTGGAGGGCTACCGCGCCCTGCGCGAGGCGTCCGGCCCGAAGGCGCCGGCCGCCTTCCACCGGGCCGCCGCGACGCTCGTACGGCCCCGCTCGACGCGTGGCGCGAGCGCCGGCGGCGCGGCGCGCGGCCGGCGGCGGACGCCACCGGGAGCCATCTCGCGCGGCTCGAACAGGGTGACACCTCGCACCTGGCGGGGCCCCTCGTGCAGGCCGAACAGCCCTTCCAAGAGGGCCGGTTCGGGATGTGCGGGCGGCTCGACGTGTACCGGCAGGGGCGGCAGAGGCGCCTCGTCAGGCGGCGGTCGGTCCGGAGACCGTCCAGCCGGGGGCCTGCGGGTGGGCCGTCAGATCCTCGTGGCGCACGGGCTCGCCGCAGGCCCGACAGGTGACCACGGGCACCAGTCCGTTGCCGCAGCTGTGCTCGATGGCCATGGGCAGGTCGGCGCCCCCGCGCAGATGACGGTCGCCCCACTCCTTGAGGGTCATCAGGACCGGCTCCAGTTCCAGCCCGGCCGGTGTGGCCCGGTACTCGAAGCGCTGCGGGCGCTCGCTGTAGGCGCGCTTGGTGAGGATCCCGGCGTCCACGAGCCGGCGCAGCCGGGTGGCCAGGATGTCGCGTGGAGCGCCGATGTTGCGCACCAGCTGGTCGAAGCGGCCGTTGCCCAGACACACCTCGCGCAGGACGAGCAGGGAGTACTTCTCGCCGACCAGGGCGAGGGCGTCGGCGATGGAGCAGGGGCGCGGGTCTTTCGTAGCGGCCATGAGAGTCAGTCTAAGGGAGGGTTTGATTTTCCAACTCATCGAGCTATGGTGAGTTTGGATTTCCTACTCACTAGTAGCTCCATCCACGGCCACGGGAGGCCCGCACCATGCGCGACGCAGTCATCGTCGAAGCCGTACGCACCCCCATCGGCAAGGGCAAGCCGAACGGCTCCCTCGCCCACGTCCACCCCGTGCAGCTCCTCGCCCACACCCTGCGCACCCTCGTCGAGCGCTCCGGCGTCGACCCGGCGCTCATCGACGACGTCATCGGCGGAACCGTCGACCAGGTCGGCGAGCAGGCCATGAACACCACCCGGTACGCCGTCCTCGCGGCCGGCTTCCCCGAGACGGTCCCGGCGACCACCGTGGACCGCCAGTGCGGCTCCTCCCAGCAGGCCGTGCACTTCGCGGCACAGGGCGTCATCTCGGGCGCGTACGACCTCGTCGTCGCCTGCGGTGCGGAGTCCATGAGCCGAGTGCCGATGTGGTCCAACGTGCCGGCCGGCACGGATCCGTTCGGCCCGGGCGTCGCCGAGCGCTACCCGGAGGGCCTGGTCCCGCAGGGCATCAGCGCCGAACTGATCGCCGCGAAGTGGTCCCTCACGCGCGCGCGGATGGACGAGTTCGCGGTCTCCTCGCACCACAGGGCGGCCGCCGCGTGGGAGGCCGGCCTGTTCGACGCCGAGGTCGCGCCGCTGGACGGCGTCACCCGTGACGAGTGCGTACGGCCCGGCAGCACCCCGGAGATCCTGGCCGGTCTCAAGCCCGCCTACCACGATCCCGGCTTCGCCGAGCGCTTCCCGCAGATCGAGTGGAACGTCACCGCCGGCAACGCGAGCCCCGTCAACGACGGCGCCTCCGCCGTGCTGATCACCTCCAGCGAGACGGCGGCCCGGCTCGGCCTGCGGCCGCTCGTCCGCCTCCACAGCTTCGCCGTCACCGGCTCCGACCCGCTGCTCATGCTCACCGGCGTCATCCCGGCCACCGAGAAGGTCCTGCGCCGGGCGGGGCTGGCTCTCGACGACATCGATCTCTTCGAGATCAACGAGGCCTTCTCCAGCGTGGTCCTCGCCTGGCAGCAGGAGACCGGCGCCGACCTCGCCAAGGTCAACGTGCACGGCGGTGCCATCGCCCTCGGCCACCCGCTCGGGGCCAGCGGCACCCGCCTGACCACCACCCTGGTCCACGCGATGCGCGAGCGCGGCGCCCGCTACGCCCTGCAGACCATGTGCGAGGCGGGCGGCCTGGCCAACGCGATGATCCTCGAAGGCGTCTGACGGCTCAGTGGCCCCGCAGGTGGTGGCGCTTGCGCCAGGCCACCACCGTGCCCACCAGCGCGGGCAGGGCTATGGCGGCCATCGCGATCAGGAAGGCGGGCGAGGTCGGCGCCGAGGCACGCGCGCCGGCGACCGCGTAGGCGGCCGTGTTGGGGATCGAACCGAGCGCCGTGGCCAGCAGGAACGGCAGCCAGCCCATCCTGGAGACGGCGGCGCAGTAGTTCGCGGCCCAGAACGGCACACCGGGGAACAGCCGCGCCGCCAGCATGGAACGGAACCCGTGCCGGCTCAGCTGCCCGTCGGCCGCCATGAGCCAGCGGCCCCGCAGCAGCGGGCGCAGCGCGTCCTGTCCCAGCATCCGGCCGAGCCCGAAGGCCACCCCGGCCCCCAGCACCGTGCCCGCCAGCGCCGTCCCCAGCCCCGACTGGGACCCGAACAGCGCCCCCGCGGCCAGATTCAGCAGCGGGCGCGGCACGAACGCCACCGTGCACAGCCCGTACGCCACCGCGAACACGACCGCCGCGGCGGCCCCGCCGAGCTCCGGCGGCCAGCCGTGTGTCAGCAGCCGCTGCGGTTCGAACACCAGTACGCAACCCGCCGCGGCCACGAGCAGCGCCAGCAGCAGGGACAGCCGCGCGTACGGCGACAGCAGTGCGCGCGTGCAGCGCGCGGCGAACCCCGCGCGGGGCAGGGGTGGGACGGGTGCGGCCGTGGGGACGGCGAGCTCTGTGGCGGCGGCCCGGGGAGAGGCCGTGGCGGTGCCAGAGCGGTCGGCATCGAGCATCCGGTGACACTAACCGACGAACGTGTGTGATCGCCGTCAAGTGTGTCGCACCACCGCCCCGGTCCGGCGGCGGCCTCCCGCCGGACGCCGGAGAGCGACGAAGGGTCCGGGCGCCCCGGCGCCCGGACCCGTTCCTCACGTTCCTCACGCGGCGAGTGCGTGACCCGGGTGCAGTACCACCTTGGTATAGCCCTCGACCCGCTTGTCGAACTTCTCGTACGCCTGCGGCGCCTGGTCCAGCGGAAGCTCGTGGGAGACCACGAAGCTGGGCTTGGCCCGCCCGGCGATGATCAGGTCGCGCAGCTGGCGGTTGTACAGCTTGACGTTGCACTGACCGGTGCCCATCTGCTGGCCCTTCTCGAACATCTTGCCGATCGAGACCAGCAGTTGGCCCTGCTTGGCGTGCTCGTCGGGTCCGCCCGGGTCGGACGGCACGTACAGCCCCGGCACGCCGAGCCTGCCGGTGGCACGTACGGTCATGACGAGCTCGTTGAGGACGATGGCGGGTTCCTCGTGGCTGGCGT
Source organism: Streptomyces sp. NPDC007905 (assembly GCF_042959345.1). Classification (NCBI taxonomy): domain Bacteria; kingdom Bacillati; phylum Actinomycetota; class Actinomycetes; order Kitasatosporales; family Streptomycetaceae; genus Streptomyces; species Streptomyces sp. NPDC007905. Next base: position 61,342 of record NZ_JBIBKS010000029.1, read on the forward strand.
CGTGCGCCTGGGCCTGGTAGCCGACGGCGTCCACGCCCTTGTCGGTTCCTTCGCCTCCCGTCTGTTCCCTGATCTGCTCGGCCGGGTCGCCCTTGGTGAAGTCGATGGGGATGGCACCGATCTCCTCCGCCTTGGCGAGCCGCTCGGGCACCCGGTCGACGGAGAAGACCTTCGCCGCACCGCGCAGCAGCGCGGAGTAGGCGGCCATCAGCCCCACCGGTCCGGCGCCGTAGACGGCCACGCTCTCGCCGGGGGACACCTGGGCGAGTTCGCACCCGTGGTAGCCGGTCGGGAAGATGTCGGCGAGCAGCACGAAATCGTTCTCGAACTCCTCGCCCGGGGGCAGCTTCAGACAGTTGAAGTCGGCGTACGGCACCCGCAGCAGCTCGGCCTGGCCGCCCGGGTACGGGCCCATCGCCACGTAGCCGTAGGCTCCGCCCGCGAAGCCGGGGTTGACCGTCAGGCAGAAGCCGGTCTTTCCGGCAAGGCAGTTCTTGCAGAATCCGCAGGCGACGTTGAAGGGCATCACGACGCGGTCACCCTCGGACAGGGAGGTCACGCCGCTGCCGACCTCCTCGATGATTCCGAGGTTCTCGTGTCCGAAGACGATGCCCGGCTCGGCCGCCGTGCGGCCCTCGTACATGTGCAGGTCCGAGCCGCATATCGCGGACGACGTGACGCGTACGAGTACATCGTTGGGATGCTGGATCTGGGGATCCTGGACGTCCTTCACCGCCACATGGAAGGGCTCTTCATAGACGACGGCTTTCACCTCTGTCACCTCCGCGTCGAACGCTGACGGCGGCGAGAGGGCCGCTCCCGGGGGACGCACACGAAAGCGCAGGCCTTCGGGCTGTGCCGTGGCCCCCATGGGCTCGCCTCACCGCCGGTACTTCCAGGTAACGCCCGTGCGGGAGGGGTTGCAACCCATGCCGACGGCGGCGGCCCGCCCTCTGGGCGGACGGCCGGATGCGGATCTTGATTCGATCAATCGGGATCCGGGTCGACCGTAGGGTTCGTCCCATGACCGTCACAGCCGCGGCCCCGCCCGACGTGCCGCGCAGCGCTCTCGCCGACGTCGTGCTGGAGCGGCTGACCGGCACGCACTCCGAGGCGGCCGATCTGGAGCGGGCCATGGCGATGCGGGCGTACATGAAGGACGCGGCGCCCTTCCTCGGGATCCCGGCCCCGGCCCGACGCGCCCTGTCCCGCGGCGTCCTCGCCGGCACCCCCCGGCCCACGGAGACCGACTGCACCGCGATCGCGCTGCGCTGCTGGCGGCTGCCCGAGCGCGAGTACCACTACTTCGCCGTGGACTACCTGCGCCGGCACGCTGCCCACTGCTCCTCCGCCTTCCTGCCCGTCGCCCGGCACCTGATCACCACCGTCCCCTGGTGGGACACCGTCGACCCGCTCGCCGCGCACGTCGTCGGCACGCTGGTCACAGCCGACCCCGGCCTCACGGCCGACATGGACGCCTGGATCACGGACGACAACCTCTGGCCGGCCCGTACGGCCCTGCTGCACCAGCTCCGCCACAAGGAACGCACCGACACCGAGCGGCTGTTCGCCTACTGCCTGCTCCAGTCCGGACACCCGGACTTCTTCATCCGCAAGGCCATCGGCTGGGCCCTGCGCGAGTACGCCAAGACCGATCCCGAAGCCGTACGGGGCTTCCTGGCGCGGGAGCGGAGCCGGTTCGCCCCGCTGACGGTCCGCGAGGCGCTGAAGAACATCGGCTCCTGAGCCCCAAGACGCGTACCGCGAAAAACCATTCGACGCCGGACAAACCGTCGACGATGATCGTCGACATGTTCCGGCACGCCTTCCTCCTCGCAGCATCCGCCGTCGCGGATGCCCCGAAGGCTGCCGTCCCGATCCTCGTGGCCGCTGTCGACGGCGCCCGAAGCTGACCCTCTCCGGATCGTCCGGCGGACCCCGCAGGGGGAGGGTCGGCCAGTCCCTGGGGTCCCGCCTTCCGTACGGCTGAGAGGCTTCGAGGTACAGCCATGTCCAAAACGGCATACGTGCGCACCAAACCGCACCTGAACATCGGCACCATGGGTCACGTCGACCACGGCAAGACCACCCTGACCGCCGCCATCACCAAGGTCCTGGCCGAGCACGGCACCGGCGGCACCGCCCAGTACGTCTCCTTCGACCGCATCGACCGGGCCCCGGAGGAGGCCGCCCGCGGCATCACGATCAACATCGCGCACGTCGAGTACGAGACCGACACCCGGCACTACGCCCACATCGACATGCCGGGCCATGCCGACTACGTCAAGAACATGGTCACCGGCGCCGCACAGCTCGACGGGGCGATCCTCGTCGTCTCCGCGCTGGACGGGATCATGCCGCAGACCGCCGAACACGTACTGCTCGCCCGGCAGGTGGGTGTCGACCACATCGTCGTCGCCCTCAACAAGGCCGACGCCGTCGACGACGGCGAGGACACGGTGCTGACCGACCTGGTCGAGCTGGAGGTCCGCGACCTGCTCACCGCTCAGGGGTACCCCGGGGACGCCGTTCCCGTCGTACGCGTCTCCGGGCTGAGGGCCCTGGAGGGCGACCCGCGCTGGACGGCGTCCATCGAGGCGCTGCTCGACGCGGTGGACACCTACGTGCCAATGCCCGAGCGGTACCTGGACGCGCCCTTCCTGCTGCCGGTGGAGAACGTGCTCACCATCACCGGACGCGGAACGGTCGTCACGGGCGCCGTGGAGCGCGGGACGCTCCGCCTGGGCGACCGGGTGTCGGTGCTCGGCGCCGGCGTGGAGTCCGTCGTCACCGGGCTGGAGACCTTCGGCAAGCCGATGCAGGAGGCACAGGCCGGCGACAACGTGGCTCTGCTGCTGCGGGGTGTTCCGCGCGACGCGGTGCGGCGCGGGCATGTGGTGGCGGCGCCGGGGAGCGTGGTGCCCGCTCGCAGGTTCTCGGCGCGGGTGTACGTGCTGTCGGCGCGTGAGGGCGGTCGTACGACACCGGTGGCCACGGGGTATCGGCCGCAGTTCTACATCCGCACGGCGGACGTGGTCGGGGACGTCGACCTCGGGGAGGTGGCCGTCGCCCGGCCCGGTGAGACGGTGGAGATGACCGTCGAGCTGGGGCGGGAGGTGCCGTTGGAGCCGGGCCTCGGGTTCGCCATCCGTGAGGGTGGCAGGACCGTGGGGGCCGGGACGGTCGTCTCCGTCGGTCCGTAGGGACCGAGGCGTGTGGGGGACCGCGGGCCGGCTGCGGCCGGTCGCGCGGTGGCCCGCCCCGTGGACCGGTACGCGTACCTGGTCCCGTCCCATACCGGTGACAATGGGTCCGTGAGTGAAGCCATACCCGTGACCAGGGCCGTCGATCACGGCACCGCCAAGCTGATGCCCGACGTCGACCGGGAGCGGGCCTGGCTGCTCACCGTCGACGGGGCACCGCAGTCGTACGTCGATCTGGACGCGCCCGCGCATCTGGAGTTCGAGTACGTCCGGCGGCTCGGGTACGTGCTCGACACCGTGGGTGAGGCCGGGCGGGCGCTGGACGTGGTGCACCTGGGTGGGGGAGCGCTGACGCTCCCCCGGTACCTCGCCGCAACCCGGCCGGGCTCGCGGCAGGACGTGGTCGAGTCCGACCGGGGGCTGCTGGAGCTGGTCGTCGAGCATCTGCCGCTCGCGGAGGGCTCCGGTGTGGCGTTGCACGCCGACGATGCCCGGGCCTGGCTCGAGGCCGCCCCGGACGACGCGGCCGACGTGCTGATCGCCGACGTGTTCGGCGGCTCCCGCGTCCCGGCCCACCTCACCACGCTCGCCTACGCCCGGGAGGCCGAGCGCGTGCTGCGCCCCGACGGGATCTATCTGGCCAACCTGGCCGACGCGGCGCCGTTCGGTTTCCTGCGCTCCCAACTGGCCACCTTCGCCGCCGTGTTCGAGGAGCTGGTGCTGATCGCCGAGCCGGGCGTGCGGCGCGGCCGGCGGTTCGGCAATGCCGTCGTCGTCGCCTCGCACCGGGCCGTCGACACGGCCGGCGTGGCCCGGCGCGCGGCCGCCGACGCCTTTCCGGCCCGCGTGGAACACGGCCGGGGACTGCAGGAGTTCATCGGCTCCGCCCGGCCGGTCCAGGACGCCGACGCCGTACCGTCACCCGAGCCCCCCGACGGGGCTTTCGGCATCGGCTGAGGGGAGCTGGGTGGCGGTCGTCCGCCGGGTGCGGCGGGTCAGCGTGCGAACGTCCGGGACCCAGCAGCACGTCTGTGGTGAGTGGGCGTAGGCGGTCAGTGAGCGAAGGACGGGCCGGCTGGTGTGGTCGTTGTGTCAGATAGCGGGGCGACTTCGGCCTCGACTTCGAGCGCCGGCCGGCCGAGTGGCGGCAGCAGCCGGGTCACTCGCCGCAGCAGCTCGGCGGCCTTGCGCAGGCACTTGTTGTAGCCGGGCTGCTTGGGCAGGTTGGCCTCGGAGGTGAGGCCCGGCATGGCCTGCATCATCGCGAGCGTGACCGGCTCGGCATCGGTCGGTTGCGGAGCGATCCCGATGGCCGGACGCCAGGGCACCAGATGCGGTGATGCCTTCAGCAGGTCGTCGGTCTTCACATCGAGTGCGGTGGTGAGGGAGTCCAACTCTGTCTTCAGGCGCCGATGTTGGGCTCCCTTCCCTTCTCTTCCCTTGCGCGCGCAGCCGATCCCTTGGAATCGATCATCTGGCCAGGGCAGGTTCGGCCTCGATGCACAGCGTGATGATCGGCCCGGACGTGAAAACAGGCGCTCTGGGCTCGAGGTGCCTGTCAGCGGATAGGCCGCTAGCCTCGAAAGAGATGAGGTCGCGATTCAGGACACGTCCCGCGACGCGCTCCACGGAACGGTGGGCCTGCAGCCGGGAGACGTGCGTCCCCCGCTTTCACGCGGCGACCTCGACGACAGCGCCGCATCGGTCTTCGAGCGGCACCATCCAGCCATCACCGGACCCCACGCTTCGGCGTGAGGCCGCGGCCATGCGTCTCGTGCTGGGACAGCGCGAGAACGAGGAAGAAAGAGCAGAGCCATGCGAGCACATCACGCCAAGCGCGCCTTCGCCTGCGTCGCGGCCGGCTTCCTGCTGGCCGGCGGCACCGCGATCGGAGTGGCGGGCACGGCCGCAGCAGCCACCCCCACCACGACGACCGCCTCGGCTCCCACGGGCTGCTCGTGGCACAGCGGCTGGTACGACAGTTACCACCACTGGCACAAGGGCTATTGGGACTGCCACTGACCTGCCCGCCGTCCGGGCGAGTGGCCGCTGGTACGAGCCACTTCGGACGTTGTAGCCCAGCGGGTCATCAGCAGGCGCCGGTCACCGTGCCCGCGCCGAACGCGGCCGGCGCCAGACCCCAGGGACCCGCCCCCGCCCAGGCTGTCCCGGGCGACGAGCGGACCGTAAGACGGCGTCGGCCGCGCCGACCACGGCGTCGGCGATGGAGAACCGGACGACGATGCCCCACAGCCAGGGGCGGCCGGTGAACTCCCGTCGGCCCTCCCGGAGACGGGCCAGCATGCCCTCGCCGGGTGTGCGGGGCGGGATGTGGCTGACGTCGAGGAAGGAACGCAGGGCCCCGGCCACGAGTGCGACGTCAGCAGCGGTACCTGGGAGTGCGTCTCCAACCGCCAGGTCTCCGACGACGGCGCGGGCTCGCTGTACGGCCACTGGGTCTCCCGCGGCTACCTGAGCGAGGGCTGAGGCTCCACGGTGTTCGGGCCGCCGTCTCGCGGTGGGCCGGAACGCCCGGCGGGCTCAGTCGTTCGTCGGCGTCCCGTGCAGCCGGACGGTGCTGAGGACCTTCAGGACGGTCGCCTTGGGGATCTCGCCCTTCACACCCGTGGCCCCGTAGAAGTCGAACGACACATAGTCGTGGGCCGAGTTCTGGAAGCCGAACGTAAGGGCCTTGCCGTCGGTCACGCACTTGCCCTTCCGCGGCGTGTCGGTCGACTGGGCCCATGCGTAGCTGCCCCCGATGCCCGAAGCGGTCGTGAAGGGGGTGGCCTTCTTGTCCCACGAGATGCTCTTCTTGTCCGGCATGGTGTAGCCGCCGTAGACCCACCAGGGCGCTGTGTTGATCGCTATCTCGTCCGTGTTCTTGGCACCGCTGGCGCCCTTGCTGCCCACGACCGCCAGCGGGGTGTCCTCGGTGCGGCCGTCCCTGTCGTCGTCGGACGCGCACCACTTGGACTTGTACTCGGCGAGGCCGGACATGGTGATGCCCTTGTCCTTCTCGCTCTTCGGGAAGTCGAAGTTGACCGCGAGGCCGGTGGCCTGGACCTCCCAATCCGACGGCACGTCGAAGGCGACGCCCCATTTGGGGTTCACCACGACCTTCCAGCCGGCGATCGTCGGCTTCTCGCCCCCGTTGTCGCGCGAGTCGTCGTCCGACCCGGACGCGGACGCGCTCGGATCGGAGGGCGACGACGTGGCCGGGTTGCTCGGCTTGTCGGCCTGGTCCTTCTTGTCCTTGGTGCCGAGGACCAGGAAGCCGGTCACGCCCGCGGCCACCACCACGGCCGCGGCCGCCAGGATCGCGACGAGCTTCGTCCGGTTCCCGCCCCCGCCGCCGCCCGGCGAGGGGTGGGGGGCGCCCGTGGGCGCCGGGGTCCCCCACTGCGGCTGCGTATAGGGGCCGGGCTGCTGGTACGGATTCGGCTGCTGGTATCCCGGCTGCTGGTACGGGTTGTGCTGCGGGTTCTGCTCGCCCCCGGGCGGCTGCTGTCCTGGCCACATGGGCGCCCACACTAGCGGGGCCGGGGACACGGTTCGGTCACTGCCCCTCGTCAGGGCCGTAGCGAAGCACGCCCCGCTCTGGCCAGCTTCTCCTACTCGTGAGTAACATGACGGCATGAGCGCAGACCAGATGTCGATCGGCGACATGCTCGCCGCCACCGTGCCCATGGCCCGGACGCTGAACCTCGAGTTCCTGGAGACCTCTCCGGAGCGGGCCGTGGTGTCCCTGCCGGACCAGGACGCGTACCACAACCACGTGGGCGGGCCGCACGCCGGCGCGATGTTCACGCTCGGGGAGTCGGCCAGCGGCGCCATCGTGCTGGCCGCGTTCGGTGACCAGCTCGCGCGCGCCGTGCCGCTCGCCGTGCGGGCCGAGATCGCCTACAAGAAGCTGGCGATGGGCGCCGTCACGGCGACCGCGACGCTGGGCCGTCCGGCGGCCGAGGTCGTGGCCGAACTGGACGGGGGGCAGCGCCCCGAGTTCCCGGTGGCGATCGAGATCCGGCGCGCGGACGGAGCCGTGACCGGCGAGATGACGGTGGTGTGGACCTTGCGGCCCAACCAGTAGGAGAGCAGCGCGACTTGGGGAAGGGGCCCGGCCGGCCCCTTCTTTCGTCGTGAGGTCTCAGGCGGCCCGGCGCCGCTCCTGCGGGCCGGCCCCGCCGTCCTCAAGGCCTGCCGCGAACTCCTTGAGCCGGCCCCGGAACCCGGGTCCGAGGTCCGGGCGGGTGCACGCCAGCCGGACCACCGTGCGCGCCTGGTCGTCCTTGTCGCCGGCGTCGTAGCGCAGGCCCTCGAAGACGACCCCGTGCACCGTGCCGGTCGCGGCGAGGTCCTGGAGGGCGCCGGTCGGCTGGATCTCGCCACCGCGCCCGGGCGGTGTGTGTTCCAGGATGTCGAAGACCGCGGGGTCGAGGACGTGGCGGCCGATGACCGCGTAATGGCTCGGCGCCCTCTCGGGTGACGGCTTCTCGACCAGACCGGTGACACGTACGACGCCGGCCTCGCCGGTGGGTTCGACGGCCGCGCAGCCGTAGAGACGCATCTGCGCCGGGTCGACCTCCATCAGGGCCACTACGCTGCCCGCGTACCGGTCGCGGACGTCCAGCATGCGGCTGAGCAGGGTCTCCCGCGGATCGGTCAGTCGTCGCCGAGCAGGACGGCGAATGGCTGGTTCCCAAGGTGGTGGCGGGCGTACCCCACGGCGAGGCTGAGCGTGTCGCCCTGGCGGATGTGGTGGATGTCCGCGAGCCGCGCGGGATCGCGTACGGCGTCCAGGCACACGGTGTCGCGCCTGGCCGTCAGTGCCTGTTCCCGCTCGAAGGCGTGGTCGAAGTGGTCCTGGATGGCCTGTTCGTGGTGGCCGGTGACCATCAGGATGTCGTCGAGACCGGCCGCGGCGGCCTCCTCCACGACGTACTGGACGGCCGGCTTGTCGACGACGGGGAGCATCTCCTTCGGGGTGGCCTTGGTCGCGGGCAGGAACCGGGTGCCGAGCCCGGCGGCCGGGACGACCGCCTTGCGTACCGGCCGGGGAAAGGCGGGGATCGTTGTGGAGTGGGGGGCGATCACGCGGGCACTCTGCGGCACGCGGATGAGAGCGTGCCGAGAGGAACGTGGGAACCGGGTGCGGGGGGCGGGCGGGAAGTTGGAGATTTCGTGTGCCATCCGGCTTTCCATGCGCACAAGTTGACCGTCGTGCGACCGTCGCAACGCCGGCACATGTGGATACCGGCGGTAAGTGTTCGCCATTTCCCTGACTTTGAGGTCGAGTCATTCGCACTTCTTGTTTCCTGTGATGCGCGTGTGCGAAGGTGAGCCTCCCCATGAGAGGGCAAAGGCCGGGACCGAACGGCAAAGCCAGGCCCCTCAGGTATGCACCCATCAGGCACTGCTTTCCGACGGGACGCCATTTCGGATGCCGTCCTGCGGCTGGAAAGGAAATGGTGTTCCGTGCAGTCCCCCCACCCCCCACGTCCCCCGTTCCCACCCCGCCCCGGTCCGCTGCCGGGGGAGTCCGACCGGAATCTCGTCGCCCAGCTGGGCGGCCCGGCCGACGGCCGTCATCACGCCGTCGCCCTGCTGCTGGCCCGGCACTGGCGGGCCACCTGTGACTACGCGATCGTCTGCCTGGCGGCGGCCGGGCCCAACGCCCACCTGGTGGCCGCCGCCGCCTTCCACCAGGTGCTCGGCCGGCCGGCGGGCGGGGCGGCCGGCGGCGCCCTGCGTCCGCAGTTGCTGGTGGCCGTCCGCGACACCGTCCGTGCGTGGGCCGCGGACGCGGGAGCGTGCGTGGTCGTGCCGGAACTGCGCAAACCCACCGGCGGTCGCGGTCTATGCGCGACGATGCCCGGCACGCCGGAAAGGCGGCAACTCGCCGAACGCGCATTCCAGGCCCTGCCCGGCGCCTCGCAATGCCTTCTGTGGCATACCGAGGTCGAGGCGGAGCCCATAAACATACCCGCCGGTCTGCTGGGGGTGGACCCGGCCACCGCCGCCACCGCCCTCGACCAGGCCCGCGCACAATTCCGGGCGGGCTGCGTACGCGCCCACCGGGAACTCGCGCCCTCCAGTGAATGCCGCTTCTACAACCGCCTCCTGGACGTGTCCATTCGTCGTGGCGGCTCCCTGCTCCCGGATGTGCGCCGGCATCTGACGGACTGCCGGCACTGCCGGGACGCCGCCGATCAGCTCGGCCATTTCGAGGGCGGCATGGACGTCCTGCTCGCCGAGACCGTGCTCGGCTGGGGCGGCCGCCGCTATCTCGACTCCCGCCCCGGCCGCGGCGCCCCGCAGGAGTGGCCACCCCCACCCCGCGCGGCGCGGCAGGCGGCGGGCGGCCGGCACCGTACGACCCCGGAGGGAAGGCGCCGTACGGCCCTGGCGGTCGGCGTCGGCCTCACCTCGCTCGCGCTGCTCGCCACCGTGCTCGTGGCCAAGGGCTGGTCCGATGACAACGGTGTCCCCGGACCCGACGCCACCTGGGGTGCCCCGGTCGGCCATGCCACTCGGCCGGGTGCCACCGATGCCACCGGCGAGCGGGCACCCGCGGCCTCCCCTTCTGCCGCCTCCGTCGGTGAGCCCGTCGAGATCGCCCACGGCAGGCTGCGCGCCCTCGCCTCCGGACGCTGCCTGGACGTCCGCGGCGGCAGGGTCGAGCCGGGCGCCCGTGCTTGGCTGGCGACGTGCTCGTCCGCCCAGTCGCAGCAGTGGTCGTACCAGGACGACGGGCTGCTGCGCAGTACCGCCGATCCCGCCCTCTGCCTGGCCGTCGATCCCGGGACGCGCGGCGTCGTGGTGTCCGGCTGTGTCGTGCACGCCGGGGAGGTGTCGTACGACCTCACGGTCCGCGGTGAACTCCTGCTGCGCCGGCCGAAGGGCCTCGTCCTCGCCCCGGAACGCGGGGACGGGGCGGCGCGCGTGGTGGTCGCGGCCCGCGACGGCTCGAGCCGGCAGCGGTGGGCCCTTGAGCCGGGGACGGCCGGGGTGGCGCAGCCCGCCACCCCGCGGGACGCGCCGGAGCCCGGGCGACCCGAATCCTCGAAGGGGGCAGCCGAACAGCCGCCCTTGCGGCCGGACGAGGACACCCGGCGCGGGCGGCCCGGGCGGGGGCGCCAGCGGTCCGGGCAGGAGTACGAGCCCCGGATCGCCCAGATCGGCGCCCACGAGGATCCTCGTCCGGCGGAATCCGGCCCGCCCCAGGACCGGGTGGGCGGGCCGGTCGCCCCGGTCGCCGGCACTCTCGTCGCCGTGCCGACGGCGATCGGCACGCTGTTCGGCTGAGGACCGAGGGTCACCCGGACAGGTGGCCCTCGCCCCGCTGCCCTCGGACGGCCGTGTGGCCGTCCGGTCGGTTGCGCGGCCGGATCGGGCCACGGGGTGGAAGTCGCCCCGAAATCACGGGGCCCGATCCGGTGTTCTGGCGCGTTGTCGGCGGATGGGCGCGCGGTGAATATGCTCGGGGCTCCGACGGGCGTGTGCGGGTGTGCCGAGAGGGCCCGCAGGGCCGCGACGGCCGTGCCGCTGAAGCGGATTGATCGGGTTTCCGGCGCTTGCGGGGGAATTCGGTGTGCTGGCCGAATCAATGCCACCGCCCGCGAAATGGATGCGGCGTTATTGACCCGCGAGTAAGCACCTCGCTAGGTTCCGGTGGCCTCGCACCAGAGTCTCCTGCCGCACACCCCCCACCGTGCTGTCTTGCCGATTCTTCGGAGCATCATGACCTCCCCCGTGCGCGCCCACGACCTGATCCTGTGCCTCTCCCCCTTCGGGGAGCCTGACGCCGGGCTCGCCGCTGCCGCCTGCGGAGCCGGCGCGCTCGGCGTCCTCGACCTCGGCGTCGGCGACCGAAGATCCCGCGAGGAGCTGACCCGGCTGAGAAGAGCGGCGCCGGGACCCTACGGCGTGCGGGTGGCAGGGCGCTGCACCCTCGACCCGCGCGAACTGGACGATGGCCCCGACACCGTGGTCCTGGCCGTGGACGCACCCTGGAATGTCGGCGAAGTGCCCGCAGGGTACCGGCTGTTGGCAGAGGTCACGGATCTGGCGCAGGCGCGGGAGGCGGTCGGCGCCGGGGCCCACGGGCTGATCGCGCGGGGTGCCGAGAGCGGTGGCCGGGTCGGCGTTCTGAGTACCTTCGTGCTCCTCCAACTTCTCTTGCATGAAGCCGAGTTGGGTGTTCCGGTCTGGGCCTGCGGAGGCATCGGACCGCGTACCGCGGCGGCCGCCGTGGCGGGTGGAGCGGCCGGTGTCGTCCTCGACAGCCAACTGGCCCTGCTGGCCGAGTCACGGCTGCCGGAGACGGTGCGGGCCGCAGTGCGCTCGCTGGACGGTTCCGAGACGGTGGTCGTCGCCGGGCACAGGGTGCTGCGCAGACGCGGCCCGGACACCCCGCCCCCACCGGCCGACGACGTCGACGCGGTCGCCGCCCTGCTCGGCGCACGGGACCTGCGCCGCCAACTCCTGCCGGTGGGCCAGGACGGCTTCCTCGCCGCACGGTTCGCCGAGCGGTGGGGAGATGTGCGCGGGACGGTACGGGCAGTGAGGGCCGCGATCCGGGAGATCGTGAGTCCGGACCCCGAGATACCGACCGGCGACGGGCCGGGAACACCGGCGGCTGGTGGGCTGAAGGAGCCGATGGGCGCGCCGATGGGCGACCCGGCGGCGGGGTCGGCCGGTGGTGAGTCCGGGGGGCTGGTCGGTGGCGGGCCTGGGGAGTTGGCCGGTGGCGGGTCTGGGCGGCTGGTCGGTGGCGGGCGGGCTGAGTCGGTCGGTGGCGGGTCTGTGGAGTCGGTTGGCGGGGGGTCTGTGGAGTCGGTCGGTGGCGGGCGGGCTGAGTCGGTCGGCGGTGGACCCGCTCGTGCTCTTCGCCCCGGCTCGCCCATGAGCCGTGCGCTCGGCACCCGGCTGCCGGTCGCCCAAGGGCCCATGACGCGGGTCAGTGACCAGGCGGCCTTCGCCGCCGCCGTCGCCGAGGACGGTGCGCTGCCCTTCCTGGCCCTTGCCCTCGCCGACGGCGAGCGGACCCGGGCGATGCTGACCGAGGCGCGTGCCGTGCTCGACGGGCGCCCCTGGGGCGTGGGCGTGCTCGGCTTCGCGCCCGAGGACATCAGGAATGCCCAGCTGGACGCCGTACGGGAGCTGCGCCCCACGCACGCGATCATCGCGGGCGGACGGCCCGCGCAGGCCGAGGCGCTGGACCGCGCCGGGATCCGCACCTTCCTGCACGTGCCCTCGCCTGGGCTGCTGCGGCAGTTCCTGCAGGCCGGGGCGCGCAGGTTCGTGTTCGAGGGTTCCGAGTGCGGCGGACACGTCGGACCGCGCGCCTCCTTCCCGCTGTGGGAGGCCCAACTCGCCGTACTGGAGGACCACCTGGCTGAGGCCGACGACGAGACCGCACGGCAGCTGGAGGTGTTCCTCGCGGGCGGGATCCACGACGAGCGGTCCGCCGCGATGGCCGCCGCCGTGGCCGCACCCCTCACCGCCCGAGGCGTCGCGGCAGGCGTCCTCATGGGCACCGGCTACCTGTTCACCGAGGAGGCCGTGGCGCACGGCGCGATCCGGCCGCTGTTCCAGCGGCAGGTCCTGAGCGCCTCCACGACCGCCCTGCTGGAGACCGCACCCGGCCACGCCACCCGCTGCGTCCCCAGCCCCTTCACCGCCGACTACCGGGACCACGAGGCACGGCTGCGCGCGTCCGGCACCCCCGACCGCGAGGTGTGGGAGGCGCTGGAGCGGCTCAACATCGGACGGCTGCGCATCGCCAGCAAGGGCGTCGAACGTTCGGCCGAGGGCGAGTTGACCGATGTGGAGGAGGAACGACAGCTCAGCGACGGGATGTTCATGGCCGGTGACGTCGCCGTGCTGCGCTCGACGACCACCACCGTCGCACAGCTGCACCGGGCGGTCACCGACGGCGCCGCCGACCTGCTCACCGCCCGGTGCCCGCGGCACGCCGCCCGGCGGACCCCCGAACCGGTGCCCTCCAAGCCCCTCGACGTCGCCGTGGTCGGCATGGCCTGCATGTTCCCGCAGGCCCCCGACCTCGCGACCTTCTGGGCCAACGTGGTCGCCGGGCACGATGCCGTCACCGAGGTCCCGGTCGACCGCTGGGACCCCGCCGTGCACCACGCGGCCGGCAGCACGGCGTCCAAGTGGGGCGGCTTCCTGCCCCGCATCCCCTTCGACCCGCTGCGCTACGGCATCCCGCCCGCCTCCCTCGGCAGCATCGAGCCGGTCCAGTTGCTGTCCCTGGAAGCTGCCCGCAGAGCCCTGGAGGACGCCGGATACGGCGATCGGGGCCGCGAGTTCGACCGCTCGCGCACCTCCGTCGTCTTCGGCGCCGAGGCGGGCAGCGACCTGTCCAGCGCCGTCACCCTGCGCGCCGTCCTCCCGTCGTACTACGGCAAGGTCCCCGACGGAGTCGAGGATCAGCTACCGCGGCTGACCGAGGACTCCTTCCCCGGCATGCTCGCCAACGTCATCTCCGGCCGCATCGCCAACCGCCTGGACCTCGGCGGCGCCAACTACACCGTCGACGCCGCCTGCGCCTCCTCACTGGCAGCGCTCGACGTGGCGTGCAAGGAACTCGTCTCCGGTGGCAGCGACGTGGTGCTGTGCGGCGGAGCCGACCTGCACAACGGCATCAACGACTTCGTCCTGTTCTCCTCGGTGCACGCCCTCTCGCCGACCGGCCGGTCCCGCGCCTTCGACGGCTCCGCGGACGGCATCGCCCTCGGCGAGGGCGTGGCGTGCGTGGTCCTCAAACGGCTCGCGGACGCCGAACGCGACGGCGACCGCATCTACGGCGTGATCAAGGGCCTCGGCTCCGCCAGTGACGGCCGCTCCCTCGGCCTGACCGCACCCCGTCCCGAAGGCCAGCGGGCCGCGCTGCTGCGTGCCTACCGCAGCGCCGGTGTCTCACCCGCCGAGGTCGGGCTGGTCGAGGCGCACGGCACCGGTACGGTCGTCGGGGACCGCACCGAACTCACCGTGCTGAGCGAGGTGTTCGCCGAGGCGGGCGCTGGAACCGGCACCTGTGCGCTCGGCTCGGTCAAGTCGCAGATCGGGCACACCAAGTGCGCCGCCGGACTCGCCGGCCTGATCAAGACCACCCTCGCCCTGTACACCGGCGTCAAGCCGCCCACCCTGCACCTGGACCGGCCCAACCCGGCCTGGTCGGAGGAGGACAGCCCGTTCGCCTTCCACACCCGCGCCCGGCCCTGGGCGGCCCCGGCCGCGGAACGTGTCGCCGGAGTCAGTGCGTTCGGCTTCGGCGGAACCAACTTCCACGCCGTGGTGGCCGCTTACGAGGACGCCGTAGCCCCGCCGCAGTCCCTGGACGCCTGGCCCGCCGAGCTGTTCCTGTTCCGGGGGAGGGACGCGGCGGCGGCCCACCGGGAGGTCGCGGAGATCCTGCGGGCAGCCGAGGCCGACGGCCGCCCCTGGCGACTGCGCGACCTCGCGCTCGCCGCGGCCCGTCGCGCGGACATCTCCCACGAGCCGGTGCGGGCAGCGGTCGTGGCCCGCGATGTGGACGGCTTGATCGGGCAGTTGCGACGGATGCTCGCCGGGGAGCACGATCCGGCGGCCGGGCTCCGCCCGGGCGACCCCGTCGCCGCGGATGCCAAGGTGGCCTTCCTCTTCCCCGGCCAGGGCAGCCAGCGGCCCGGAATGCTCGCCGACCTGCTGGTCGCGCTGCCAGAGCTACGGCACTACCTGCACCTCGGCCGCGCTCACGCCGACACTCTGTACCCACCCGCCGCCTTCGACGAAGCTGCCCGCGAACGCCACCGCTCCGCCCTCACCGACACCCGGGCCGCACAGCCCGCGCTCGGCATCACGGGCCTGGCCGCCCACGCCTTCCTCACCGGGGCGGGCATCACCCCGGACCTCGCGGCCGGACACAGCTACGGCGAACTGGTCGCCCTGAGCTCGGCCGGAGCCCTCGACCCCGAGACCCTGCTGGAGCTGAGCGCCGAGCGCGCGAGCGCGATCCTGGCGGCCGCCGGCGACGAACCCGGCACCATGGCCGCCGTCGGAGCCGGTGCCGGGGAGGTCGCACGCGCCCTGCGCGCCGCAGGGGCACCGGAGGCGGTCGTCGTGGCCAATCACAACTCGCCGCAGCAGTCGGTGATCTCGGGCCCCACGGCCGAAGTCGGCGTCGCGGTACGGCTGTTGCGTGAAGCCGGTCTCTCGGCCCGCCGCATCCCGGTCGCCTGCGCCTTCCACAGCCCGGTGGTGGCAGCGGCCGGGGAGCGGTTCGCCAAGGTCCTCGCGGACAAGGCCGTACGGGCCCCCGAGTTCCCCGTGTGGGCCAACCGCACGGCCGCCCCCTATCCCGCTGATCCCGACGCCGTGCGCGCCGAACTCGCCGCCCAGATCGGCTCGCCGGTGTCCTTCGCCGACCAGATCGAGGCGATGTACGAGGCGGGAGCGCGGATCTTCGTGGAGGCGGGCCCCGGGACGGTCCTGACCCGGCTCGTCGGCCAGATCCTCGGCGACCGCCCGCATCGCACCGTCGCCTGCGAGCCCCGCGCCGACAGCGGCCTGACCGGCTGGCTCGACGCCCTCGCCCAACTGGCCGTCGCGGGATTGCCGGTGCGCACCGCCTGGCTGTTCCGAGGCCGCGACGCCGTCGACGCGTTCCGGGCGCCGGCGCCGCGGCGACCCGGCTGGACGGTCGACGGGCACCTCGTCCGCACCGCCGACGGAGCACTCCTCCCCGGTGCCCTGGCACCGGCCCGACGAGTCGTGGAGACGACTGTGACGACGAACCCGCAGGACGGCGTCCAGGCCGACCGGGACGCGCTGATCTCCGAATTCCTGCGCACCAGCCGGGAGATGATCGCGGCCCAGCGCGACGTGCTGCTCACCTACTTCGGCGCGGCACCCGCGGCGGTCCCGGTGGCGCCCGCCGCCCCCGCACCACCACCCCGGGCCGTGCTCCCCGGACCCGCCGCTGTCGAGCCCTGGCCGACCGAGGCCGCAAAGCCCTCCTCGACCCCGGTCGCGGAGCCGTCGTCGACCGAGGTCGTCGAGCCCGAGCGGAACGTCGAGCGCGTCGTCCTGGAGATCATCAGCGAGCGCACCGGCTATCCCGTCGACATGATCGAACCGGACCTCGACCTCGAGGCGGATCTGAGCATCGACTCGATCAAGAGGGCCGAGATTGCGGGCGAACTCGCCAGGCGCCTCGGGATGGCGCACGGTGCGGAGATCCTGGACGACGCGGAACTGGAGGAGCTGGCCAAGGCGCGTACGGCGGCGGCGGTGACGCAGTGGCTGACTGCGCGGGTCGACGGGCAAGCCACGGCTGATCAGGAGTCCTCCACGGACGCCGGTCGGGAACCCGCCGCGGACGGCGACCGGCGATCCGCCGCCGGGCACGAACACACGCCCCTCGGAGAAGCCCCGAAACGCTGCGAGCTGCGCCCGGTGACCCTGCCGGACCCGCCGGCCGGCCCCGCCTCCGCCCTCTGCGGCAACCGGTTCGTCCTCCTCGGCGCCGGCGGGGGAGCGGCGGCCGAGGTGGCCGCACGGCTCCATGCGCACGGCGCCGACGCGGTCACCGTCGACCAGGCCCATCTCCTCGGCGAGGCCGACGGCAGGGCCGACGGAGTCCTGTACCTGGGGGCGCTCCCGGGCCCGGAGCTTCCGGTGCTGCCCGAGGCCTTCCCCGTGCTCCAGGCGGCCCTGGCGCGCGCCCCGCGCACTTTGCTGGCCGTCCAGCCGGCCGACGCCGAGCAGGCGACCCGGTCGGCCGGTCTCCACGGCCTCTTCCGCACCGTCGCCCGCGAGTACCCCGGCATCCTCGCCCGGCTCGTCACCGTCCCGGACACCACTTCCGGGGCCGTCGCCGACGCACTGCTCGCCGAACTGCTCGCGCCGGAACCGGCCCCCGTGGTGCTGCGCACGGCCACCGGCCGGCGGCACGGACTGGAGCTGGTCCCCGCACCCCTGGGACCGCTCGGCAGCACCGGCGCCGGACCCGCCGGCGACGGCGCCGCCGAGGCCGCCGCACTCGGCCTCGACCGGGACTCCGTGGTGCTGCTGGTCGGAGGCGCCCGGGGCATCACGGCGCGCTTCGCCACCGCACTGGCGGCCGCGAGCCGTTGCCGTGTGGAACTGCTCGGCCGCACTCCCGCGCCCACGGCGCCCGAGCCCCCCGGGATCGCCGCCGCGCGCACCGCCGTCGAACTGCGTGCCGCCCTCGCCGGGACCGGCTCGCCGAAGCCGTCGGAGGTCAACCGGGCCGCCGAACTGGTCCTCGCCCAGCGGGAGATCGCCACCACCCTCGCCGAACTCTCCACCCTCGGCAGCGAGGCCCGCTACCGCTGCGTCGACTTCCGCGAGCGGGACGCCGCCCTGCAGGCGGTCAAGGAGATCCACGCCGAACACGGCCGTCTGGACGGGGTCGTCTTCGCCGCCGGAGTGATCGAGGACCGGCTGATCGCCGAGAAGAGCACCGAGTCCTTCCGGCGTGTGTACGGCACGAAGACCGCCGGGGCCGCGGCCCTGCTCACCGCGCTGGAGGACCTGCCCGACGGACCGGGCTTCACGGTCCTGTTCGGCAGCATCGCCGCCGTCCTCGGCAACCGCGGCCAAGCCGACTACGCCGCCGCCAACGACGCACTGGAGCGCCTCGGCGCCGACTGGGCCGAGCGGACCGGCCACCGCGCGCTCACCGTGCACTGGGGCCCCTGGGCACCGGCCGGCCCGCACAGTGGCATGGTCGGCGAGGAACTGGGCCGGGAGTACGCCCGCCGCGGAGTGAAGCTGATCGACCCGGACGAGGGCACCGCGGCCCTCCTCCGGGAACTGGCCTGGGGCGACCGCTCGGCCCGCGCCGTCGTCTACACCGCCTCGGGCTGGTGAGATGACGGAGCATCGGACTCCCGTCGCCGTGGTGGGGATGGCGGTGCTGCTGCCCGGAGCCGCGGGCCTCGACGCCTACTGGCGCAACCTGCGCGACGGCGTGGACGCGATCCGCGACGTCCCCGAGGGCCGGTGGGACGCCGACTACTACCGCCCGGGCTCGGCCGCGGAGCCCGCCGTCGCCGACCGGATCTACTGCCGGCGCGGCGGCTTCGTGGACGGCCTGGCCGAGGTGGAGGTGACCCGGTACGGGATCATGCCCGCCTCGGTGCCGGGCACCGAGCCCGACCAGCTGATCGCCCTCGACGTGGCCGCCGCCGCGCTCGCCGACGCGGGCGGCGAGGACCGGCTCCCCGAGCGGCACCGGATCGGTGTGGCCCTGGGCCGCGGCGGCTACCTCACCCCCGGACTGGTCCGGCTCGACCAGCGGGTGCGCACCGCCGGGCAACTGGTGCGCACCCTGGGCGAGTTGCTGCCCGAGCTGTCGTCCGCCCAGCTGGACCGGGTGCGGGCGGCGTTCACCGAACGGCTCGGCCCGGACAGCCCCGAGTCCGCGATCGGCCTGGTCCCCAATCTCGCCGCCTCCCGTATCGCCAACCGGCTCGACCTGCGCGGCCCCGCCTACACCGTGGACGCGGCCTGCGCCTCCGCGCTGGTCGCCGTCGACCAGGCGGTCACCGAACTCACCACCGGCCGCTGCGACATGATGCTGGCCGGGGGAGTCCACCACTGCCACGACATCACCCTGTGGAGCGTCTTCTCGCAGCTGCGCGCCCTGTCCCCGACCCAGCGCAGCCGCCCCTTCCACCGCGCGGCCGACGGCATCCTCATCGGCGAGGGCACCGGCGTCGTCGTACTCAAGCGGCTCGCGGACGCCGAACGCGACGGCGACCGCGTGTACGCGGTGATCCGCGGGACGGGCGTGGCCGGCGACGGCCGTACCGCGGGGCTGGTCACCCCCGACCCCGGAGGCCAGGCACGTGCCGTGCGCCAGGCCTGGCGGGCCGCCGGACTCGACCCCGCCGCACCGCACTCGCTCGGCCTGCTGGAGGCGCACGGCACCGCCACCCCGGCCGGCGACACCGCCGAACTCACCACACTGGCCGAGGTGTTCGGGCCCGGCACGGTCCACGCCGACGAGCGGCCCGTACTCGGCTCGGTGAAGTCGATGATCGGCCACACCATGCCGGCCGCCGGCGTGGCAGGCCTGGTCAAGGCCGCCCTGGCCCTGCATCACGGCACCCTCCTGCCCACTCTCCACTGCGAGGACCCCCACCCCGCCCTCGCCGCCACGCGCTTTCGCACCCTGGCCCGGGCGCATCCCTGGGAGACCGGCCCGGAACAACCGGTGCGGCGGGCCGCCGTGAACGCCTTCGGATTCGGCGGGATCAACGCCCACGTCGTGCTGGAGGAGGCGCCGGGCGCGCGACCGGGGCCGCGGCGGGCCCGGACCCTGGTCGCCGAGCCCGAACGCGTCCTCCTGCTCGCCGCCGACGGCGAGGACGACCTCGCCGCCCGCCTCGACGCCGACGACCCCGAGGTCCTCGCTCTCGGCCTCGACCCCGCGCGGCCGCGGCCCGACGCCGGCCCCGTGCGCCTCGGCATCGTGGACCCCACCGCCAAGCGGCTCGCCCTGGCCCGCCGCGCGGTCGGCAAGGGCCGTGCCTGGCAGGGCCGCAACGACGTCTGGTTCCGGCCCACCCCACTGCTCGGGCCCGACGGGGGCAGGCTGGCCTTCGTCTTCCCCGGCCTGGAAGGCGACTTCGCGCCCCGCGCCGACGACGTCGCCGCCCACTTCGGCCTGTCCCCCCTCACCGGCATCGGCACGGACGTGCCGGTGGGTGACGTCGGACGGCACGGCTTCGGGGTCGTCGGCGTGGGCCGGCTGCTCGATGCCGCGCTGCGCCGCATGGGGGTCGTGCCGGACGCGGTCGCCGGGCACAGCGTCGGCGAGTGGACGGCCATGGCGGCGGCCGGACTGTACTCGGACGCCCAGGTCGACGCGTTCATGGCCGAGTTCGACCCGGAGGCGGTGACCGTGCCGGGCCTCGCCTTCGCCGCCGTGGGCGCCTCCGCCGACCGGGTACGCGCCGCCCTCGCCGACGGGTGGGCCGGCTCCGGGATCGTGCTGTCCCACGACAACGCGCCCCGCCAGTCGATGGTGTGCGGGCCGGACGCAGGGGTCCAGGAGTTCGTACGCTCCTTCCGCGCCCAGGGTGTCCTGTGCCAGGTGCTGCCCTTCCGCTCCGGCTTCCACACGCCGATGCTCGAGCCGTACCTCGCGCCCATCAAGGAGGCCGCCGACCGCTTCCGGCTCCATCCGCCGGCTGTGCCGGTGTGGTCCGGGACGACCGCGGCGCCCTTCCCGCGGGACGAGGCGGCGGTGCGCGAGCTGTTCGTACGGCACCTGCTGGAGCCGGTGCGCTTCCGCGAGCTGGTCGAGGCCCTCTACTCGGCCGGCCACCGCACCTTCGTCCAGACCGGCCCCGGACAGCTGGCCTCCCTCATCGGCGACACCCTCGGCGACCGCGACCACCTCGCCGTCGCCGCCAACTCGCCCCACCGCACGGGCATGGCCCAGCTCCGCCGGGTGGCGACGGCCCTGTGGACGGCGGGGGCGCGCGTGGCACCGGCGGTTCCCCGCGCGCACACACCCGCGGCCGCACCCGGGCGCCCGCCCGTCCGTCTCGACCTCGACGGCGCCCTGGTGTCACTCGCCGGGCCGGACCTCGAGGCACTGCGGTCGGAGCTGCGGCCGAACCGGCCGACGGCGCGCCCCTCGCAGCCACCCCGGCCCGGCACGTCCCCCCTCGACGACCTCGCCACGCGTTTCCCGGCCGCCGCCGAGCTGACCGCTCTGCTGCGGGACACCGCGGACACGGCGGCGGAGCTGATCGCGGCGGGCGGACGGCGAAGCGACGGTGCGTCGGGAGCGGCCGGCGTTCCCGCGCCCACCACCGCCCAAGCCCCCGCGCCCACCACCCCGGAATCCGCCCCCGCCACCACGGCCGTCCGCGTCTGCCCCCACACCATGCCCCACCTCCTCGACCACTGCTTCTTCCCGCAACGCCCCGACTGGCCCGACCTGGAGGACCGTTGGCCGGTCGTGCCCGCCACCACGATCGTCCGGCACATGATGGACGCGGCCGAGGACGCGGCACCCGGGATGCGCGCGGTCGCCGTGCACGGGGCGCGGTTCGACCGGTGGCTCACCGCGACACCCCCCCTCGACGTGCCCGTCACGGTCGGCCCCGACCCAGAACACGCGGACCGTGTCGCCGTCACCTTCGGTCCCACGGCCCGGGCCGTGGTCGAACTCGCCCCGCGCCACCCCGCACCGCCCCCGCCGAGTCCGCGTCCGGACACCCCCGAACGCGTCCCCGAGCACTCCGCCGCCCAGATCTACCGGGACCGCTGGATGTTCCACGGCCCCGCGTTCCAGGGCCTCACCGAGCTGACCGCGATCGGCGACCGGCACATCCGCGGAGTGATCACCGCACCGGCGGCCCCTGGCGCACTCTTGGACAACGTCGGCCAGCTCCTCGGCTACTGGATCATGGCGACCCGCACCGAACGGACGGTCGTGTTCCCCGTGCAGATGCGGCACATGCGATTCCACGGCCCCCACCCGGTACCCGGCACGAAGGTCACCTGCCTGCTGCGCATCACCTCGCTCACCGACACCGTCCTGGAGGCGGACGCGGAGCTGACCGTCGACGGCCGGACGTGGGCCGTGCTCACCGGCTGGCAGGACCGCCGCTTCGACAACGACCCGCGGACCCGGCCCGTCGAACGCTTCCCGGAGCGCCACACCCTCTCCGAGGCCCGCTCCGGCGGGTGGGCGCTGGTGCACGAGCGGTGGCCGGACCTCGCCTCCCGCGAGCTGATCATGCGCAACTCGCTCGGCGGCGCCGAGCGCGCGGAGTACGCCGAACGCCCCCCGCGCGGCCGCAGACAGTGGCTGCTGGGCCGGATAGCGGTCAAGGACGCCGTACGGCAGTGGCTGTGGCAGCACGGCGAGGGCCCCGTCTTCCCGGCGGAGATCCGGGTGCACAACGACGAACTCGGCCGCCCGTACGTCACCGGCGTGCACGGCCGCGCGCTGCCCCCGCTGGACGTCTCGCTCGCCCACCGGGCCGAGACGGGTGTCGCGCTCGTACGGCCGCACACGCCCCGCCCTGGGCCGGGCATCGACATCGAAGAGATCACCGCACGCGACCCGGCGACCCGCGCCACCGCCCTCGGTGCAGACGAACTCCGGCTGCTGCACGACCGATCCGCTGACGGCCCCGACTCCGAGGCGCTGTGGTTCACCCGTTTCTGGTCCGCCAAGGAGGCCGTGGCCAAGGCCGAGGGCGTCGGATTGGGGGGCCGCCCCAGGGACTTCACGGTGCGGGAGGCCGCCCCGGACGGCAGTCGGCTGGTGGTCTCCGGCCGTCTGGAGCGCGCCTACACCGTGCACTGCGCGCAGGCGGCCAATCCGCGTTCTCTCCCACCACGCGGTTACGTCGTGGCCTGGACGACGGGACCCGCGGCCCACGACGGACACGACGACGAAGCAGCCGAGGAGTACGCCCGATGAACCCCGCCCAGCCGCTGCCGGCGCAGCCCACCACCGACACCGTGCTCGCCGACATCACCGCCATGCTCCGCACCCTCCTCGCGGAGTACGGCGAGGACGACGTGGTGGTCGGCCTGTCCACCACCTTCAACCGCGACCTGGAACTGGAGAGCATCGACCTGGTCACCCTGGCGGGCCTGCTCCAGGAGCGCTACGGGCGGCGGGTCAACCTCGCCGAGTTCCTGGCCGGCATGGAGTTCGACGAGATCATCGAGCTGACCGTGGGCCGGCTCGTCGAATACGTGGTGTGGAGCCTGAGGGCCACGGAGGCGGGCTGAGCCATGGCGATGATCGACGCCGGCGGAGTCCGGCTGCACGTCCAGCGGACGGGGCCCGGGGACGGCCGTGCCCCGCACGCCACCGTCGTCCTCGTGCACGGACTGCTCACCGACAGCCTGGCCAGCTACTACTTCACCGTCGCGCCCGCCTTCGCGGCGGCCGGCCTCGATGTCGTCATGTACGACCTGCGCGGGCACGGCCGCAGCGAACGCCCGCCGGACGGCTACACCCTAGACCACAGCATCGACGACCTGGAGGCGCTCCTCGACCGGCTGGGGATCACCGGACCCGTGCACCTGGTCGGCAACTCCTACGGCGGCACCATCGCCTTCGGCCACGCAGCCCGCCACCCCGCACGCACCGCCAGCCTCACCCTGATCGAGTCCGAACCGGCGACCGCCGCCTGGGCGGCGAAACTGGGCGGCATCCTGCGCCGCGTGGTGACCCAGCTCGCGCACAACGAGCCCGACGCCCTCGCCTGGATCACCGCCCACCGCGGCCACAACACCGCCCGACTGGCCAAGGGTGCGGCCCGGCTCGCCCGCGAGACCACCCTGGGCCGGGACATCCCCGCCAGCCGGGTGCTGACCGA
Source organism: Streptomyces sp. NPDC007905 (assembly GCF_042959345.1). Classification (NCBI taxonomy): domain Bacteria; kingdom Bacillati; phylum Actinomycetota; class Actinomycetes; order Kitasatosporales; family Streptomycetaceae; genus Streptomyces; species Streptomyces sp. NPDC007905. Next base: position 84,935 of record NZ_JBIBKS010000029.1, read on the forward strand.
GGAGCAGATCAGAGCCGTGCGCTGCCCGGTCCTCGGGGTGTACGGCGGCGACTCGGACCTGGTGGACCTGGTGCCGCTGAAGGAGGCGCTGCTCACGGACTTCCGGCCGGTCGTGCTGCCGGGACACGAGCACTCGGTGCTGGTCGAGGCGTCCGGCACCGTCGGCGGGCACATCCTGGACCTGATCGGCTCCGTCGGCGGCGCCGGGGTGGGGGTCCGGTGAGCGGGTTCCTGTTCGTGGTGCCGCCCCTGGTCGGGCACATCAACCCGCCCGTCGGCGTTGCCGCCCGGCTCGCCGCGCTCGGACACCGGGTGGCCTGGGTGTGCGCCGACCCGCCGCTGGTGCGCCGGCTCGCCGGCGAGGACGCCCAGGTCTTCGGGTGCGCGGGCCCGGTACCGGGAGCCGGGGGTGCCGTACGGCCGCCGGAGCTGCGGGGCGCGGAGGCGCTGAAGTTCCTGTGGGAGTGGTATCTGGTGCCGCTCGCCGACGCGATGGCCCCGGGCGTCCGTGCGGCCGTCGGAGACTTCCGCCCCGACGTGGTGGTCGCCGACCAGCAGGCCTTCGCCGGGGCCCTGGTGGCCGAGCGCCTCGGCCTGCCCTGGGCGACCTCCGCCACCACCTCGGCCGAGTTCGCCGGCGCCTACGACGGGCTGCCCAGGGTCGCCGAGTGGCTGCGGCAGCGCCTGACCGAGTTGCGCACCCGGATCGGCGACCCGGCCGGCACCGCCGACCCGCGCCACTCGCCGCACCTGCTGCTCGTCTTCAGCACCCCCGAATTCATCGGCCCGCAGGCGCCGTTGGGACAGCGGATCCACTACGTCGGCCCGTCCCTCGCCGACCGCCCGGCCGGGCCCGGCTTCCCCTGGGAATGGCTGGACCTCGGCCGGACGAAGGTCCTGGTCACCCTGGGTACCGCCAACGCCGACGCCGGCGGCCGCTTCCTCGCCGAGTGCCGCACCGCGCTGCGCGAACGCGCCGACCGGGTGCAGGCGGTGCTCGTGGATCCGGGCGGCACGCTGCCCGGCGACCGCGCCGACAAGGACATGCTGATCCTGCCGTCCGTGCCCCAGCTTCCGTTGCTGGAACGGATGGACGCGGTGGTGTGTCATGCCGGGCACAACACCGTGTGCGAGGCGCTCTGGCACGGTGTGCCGCTCGTCGTGGCGCCCGTGCGCGACGACCAGCCGGTGGTGGCCGCTCAGGTCGTGGACGCGGGCGCGGGTGTCCGGGTCCGCTTCGGCCGGGTCACCGCGCCACGGCTGGGCGCGGCCCTCGACACCGTCCTGCACGACCGCGTCCACCGGGCCGCCGCCACCCGCGTGAGCACAGCGTTCCGCGCGGCGGGCGGCGCCCGCGCGGCCGCCGTCCACCTCGAACGACTGGCGGCGAACAGCAGCCGACGACGGGCCGACGAGTCTCAATGACCGAGTCAAGCCGCTTGCGTGACCGGCAGGGCGGGGGTGAAGACCCGGTTGTCACGCAGCAGCGCCCACAACACGCTCGCCCGTCGACGCGCCAGGGCGATGAGGGCTTGGGCATGCTTGCAGCCCTCGGCACGCTTCTTGAGGTAGAGGTCCCGGTTCGGCCCTTCGCGGATGATGCTGGTCTGCGCGGACAGGTAGAACACCCTGCACAGGCGGCGGCTGTATCTCTTCGGGCGGTGCAGGTTGCCGGTCCGTCGGCCGGAGTCACGCGGGACGGGCACGAGCCCGGCCGCCGAGGCCAGGTGGCCGGCGTCCGCGTAGGCGGCCAGGTCGCCCGCGGCGACGACGAACTCCGCTCCGAGTATCGGCCCCATGCCGGGCAGGGACTCGATGATCTGCGCCTGCGGGTGGGCGCGGAAGGTGTCGCGGACCTGCCTGTCGATGCGCTTGATCCGGTCGTCCAGAGCCAGGATCTGCGCGGCCAGGTCGGCCACGATCTGGGCGGCGACGTCCTCGCCGGGAAGCGCGGTCT
>NZ_JBIBKS010000030.1:0-81459 GCF_042959345.1 Streptomyces sp. NPDC007905
CACGATCCCCGGCGGACAGGCCGAGCGGGCCCCCGATCTGGTCGACCGCGACTTCGTCGCCGCCGCTCCGAACCGGTGCTGGGTAGCGGACTTCACCCACGTGAAGACCTGGTCCGCGACCGTCTATGTCGCGTTCGTCGTGGACACCTTCTCCCGCCGGATCGTCGGCTGGTCCGCGGCCACCGTGAAGGAGACCGTCTTCGTCTTGGACGCTCTGGAGATGGCCATCTGGCAACGCGATCGCGACCAACAGCCTGTCCGGCCAGGAGAGTTGATCCATCACTCGGACGCCGGGTCGCAATACACATCGTTCAAGCTCGCCGAGCACCTGGACGCCGCCGGCATCGCGGCGAGCATCGGATCCGTCGGTGACGCGTACGACAACGCCCTGATGGAGTCCACGATCGGCCTGTTCAAGACCGAGTTGATCAAGCCCCAGCGGCCCTGGAGGACGCTCTCCCAGGTCGAGTTGGCCACCGCCGAGTGGGTCGACTGGTACAACCACCGAAGACTCCACGGTGAGATAGGCCACGTCCCGCCCGTCGAATACGAAGCCAACTACTACACCGAACTCACGAAACCCCAGGTCACAACCACAGTCTGAGATCTCTACCGAACCCGGGGCGGTTCAGTGGTGTGGGTGACCGTCGGGTGCCACACGGGTGAGTTGTCGATCCGGGTGTCGCCGGCGCCCCACACGCTGGACCGGCCGGCCGCCTCGGCGTCGAGGATCTCCAGGTGCTTGGTGTCGGGGTTGAGGTTGCCCGACCACTTTGTGCCGTCGTAGTGGTTGATGCGGAAGACACCGGTGCTGGAGTCCTTGCGGCCGATGACCCACAGGTCGTCGTGGCCGGTGCCGGCCAGCGTGTTCACCGCGGCGTCGGTGGGCGTGGTCAGCTGCTTCCAGGTGTTGCCGGAGCGCTGCCACAGCTTGGGCCCGGACGTGCACTCGTCGTAGCAGAGGGCCGTGGTCTTGGCGAAGGCGTTCTGGCTGTCGAAGGGCAGCAGCGAGACACTCGCGTACGTGGTGGGAACCGTCAGCGATTCCCAGGTCGGCGCGGCGCTCGCGGGCGACGCGGCCAGGCTGACGGCCAGGGTGGCGGTCGCGCCGAGGAGTGTGGCGGTACGTCGGCTCCGGGATGAGTTCTTGATCATGTGATGCTCCTTGAGTCGTTTCCGTGGGATGCGTGCGGCGTCGACCGGATGCATTACGGCATGAAGCCCTCCACCTGCACGCCGAGCCCCTGGGCCCGGGCGGAGGTCAGAACCTGGTCGGCGAGGGCGATGTCCAGCACCCTCAGACCGAACGGTGCGTAGACGATCGTGCGGCCCGGCTCGGGAGTGAACGCCCCGTCGGAGCCCTCCTCCAGCAGCAGCCGACCGATCGTCGGGTCGACGAAGTCGCGGTGGCCCGCCGCCTGTACGGCCAGGTCCAGGGAGGTGCGCTCGCGCAGCGCGTGCTCGACGTCGTCGACGATGTTGTGCGTGTCGATCAGCGACTCGGGCAGCAGGTCGCGCAGCGAGATGTGCAGCACCACGGTGCCCGGTGCGGCCGCCTTCACGTCCAGGTGCGGCTCGATCGCGGACGTCGCGACGGAACCAGGCCGTGCGCCGCCAGCGCGTGCTCGGCGCTGTCCAGTACGACCACCTCGGCGCCGGGCAGCACGGCGGCGACCCGCTCGGCGAACTCGGCGGCCCGTTCGGCCGAACTGTCGTACAGCGACACAGTCCTCAGCCCCGGCAGGGCCGCCACGGCATGCCGGAGGATCTCCAGGTTGATGATCCCGCAGCCGATCAGCGCGATGCCGTCCGGGCGCCGGTCACGGGTGAGCAGTTCGGCGGCGAGCGCGGCGCTGGCCGCGGTGCGCTTGGCGGAGATCAGCGACCCTTCGAGCAGTGCCTCGGGCCGGCCGGTCTCCAGGGAGTTGAGGGTGATCGCCGCGCTGGCCCGCTCGATGCTCCGCTCGATGTTGGCCGGGAAGGACGCGATCCACTTCATGCCGGCGGCTGGCTGCTCCCCGCCCCGGTAGGCGGGCAGGCCGATGATGCGATTGCGGGGCTGCCCGGGGAACCGCAGGAACGTCGAGTGCGGCACGGTGGTGTCGCCCTGCGCGTGCAGGCGATAGGCATCGGCGACGGTCCGGATGTTGTCCAGTTCACGGCCGTCGAGAATCTGCGCGACCTCGGAGTGCCGCAGGATGAGCATGACGGGATTCGTCCTTCCTCGGATGTGTGACGGCATGGCCCACAACGGGTGCCGGTGGCCGGCGACCGGGGTGGTGGCCGGTTTGCGCGAGTGGACCCGCCGTGCTGGAGGCCACGGTCCCCTCCCGCGCGTCGATCCTGCTGGCAGCTCCTATCAGGGGCCTATATCGCAACGCCCTCGACCGTCCCCTTCCGGACTTCGATGGTCGGATGCAGTACGTCAGGTACTTCCGACACCGCGCACCCGGAGCTGTCCGTCATGGCCAAGGGCTACAACCTCGTGGGTCGCCCACCGATGGTCGCGGTGGAAAGAAGCCACGTCGGCCTGCTGCTCTGCCGCGACTCCTGGGCGGACATCAGGAGCAGGGACGTAAGCCTGTGGTTGCGGTCGTCGACTGACGCGGTGCTGTCGCCCGTGAACCACGCCGTATGCGGGGGCAGGCCCGTAAAGGCTGCCTCCGCTCTGCCCCTGATACCGCCGATCAGCCGAGGAAAACGTTCCTAGGGTGGAAGTCCAAGGGGCTGCACGGGCGAATGAGCCAGTCAAGGAGTGAGCCATGCGTACGCAGTTGATCAAGAAGATCGAATTGGACCGGGAACGGCTGCTGGAGGATCTGGAGCGCAGCCTCGAGATCAACTTTGCGGAGCCTTATGACGAATTCGTCTGCGGCCGCCCCTGGAAGAGCGCCATGCTGATGGCCCCGGGCGGCGGGGAAGGCGGAGTTCTGTCGGATTACGACCACTCCAAGCCCACCGCGTTCACCGCGGACGGCGAGCGACTGCCGTATGTCCAGGAGATCCTGAGCAAGTACTTCAACCTCGAGCACATCACCTTCGTCCGGCTGATCGCGCTCAGCAACAGCGTGCTGATCCCGCACTGCGACTACGTCGAACTGGACGACTCCTCCAAGCAGCGTATCGCCCACCGTGTGCACGTGGTGCTCTCGACCGCCGAGGACGCCATGTTCAACGAGTCCGACTCGGTCTACCGGATGAAGGAGGGCGAGGTCTGGTTCATCGACGTCACCCGCCCCCACAGCGCCGGTGTGGTCGGTGACACGCGCCGGGTGCACCTGCTGATCGACGTCGCCGACGTGGACGACATCGAGGACCTGTTCAAGTTCCCGTGCGAGCTCTCCGGCGGTATCCCGGACGCCAACCTCTGTGACCGGCCCGCCCTGGGCGACGCGGAGCGGGACGGCCTCCTGTCCCTCTCGTCGATCATCGACGAGGAGAACGTGATGCAGATCATGGGGCTCGTCGTGAAGAAGCACTACCGCAAGGACGGCGGTCACAACTTCGTGTGGAACACGATGAACGAGATCGCCCGCCGCAGCGGCAACGAGGCCATTGTGAAGACGGTGGAGGACCTCTACCGGCACACGAACATCGCGCGCATCGAGTCCGCGCTCGCGAGCTGATGACGTCGCACTTCGGGGGATGACCTGACGGGCTGGCCGGTTCTCCACCGCTCCCGGATCCCGAGCATCGCCGGCCCGCCCGCCGCGGGAACCCACGGGCGGCTGCGCGTCGGCGCGCGTCCCCGACCTCGATCACCGTCACTCCACGCAGCGGCAGCGCGGCCATTCAGAGGCGATGAGTCACCAACGCGGCCGGACGCATTCGACGTGGACTTTGTGTGTACCTGACCGTTGGGTTCGGGTGCCGTATCACGTTCCGGGCGATCTGACAGGGAAAAGATGCCTGCTTTCCATCACATCGGTATACAGACAGCGGACCTGGACAACTGCCTGGTCTGGTACCGGGATTATTTCGGCGCTCGGGAGACATGGACGCTGGACAAATTCTCGGAGCTGACCATCAGTCGCCTTCCGGGCATCACCCGGCTGACCGAGGTGGAGATCGGGGATTTCCGGCTGCACCTGTTCGAGCGCACGGGGCATGACGAACGGCTGCCCGGTGGGAACACCACGCAGTTCCAGCACACGTGCGTGGCGACGGCGTCACCCGAGGAACTCACCCGATGGCGCGACCGGTGGGTGGAGCTGTACGACTCCGGGCGATACCGCTTCGCCAGGTCGGATCAGCCCACGGACATCGTGATCGACGCGGACGGGGTACAGAGCTTCTACACGTTCGACGTCAATGGCCTGGAATTCGAGTTCACTTACGTGCCGGACGGTTCATGAACATCAGCTACGACTCGATGTCGGCCGAGCTTGGCACACCGCCTGGCTGGGATTTCGGCGACTGCGCCTACGGCCTGGAACCCCTGCTGCTGCCCGAGCCCCTCGACCCCGGAGACGACGCGCCCCCGCCCCGCGCACCGTCCGAACTCGATGTGGCGCAGCTGTGCCCGAGCCTGCTCGCCGGAGCGGCCACGGACGGAGCGGTGGTCCCGGCCCCGGCGCAGGGACCCGCGGGTGCGCAGGTCTACTGGTTCCGCTGGATCACCGGACACCAGGTGTCCTTTCTGCTGTGGCGGCTGCTCGGCCAGCAGATGCGGGTGGCCTCGGGTTCGGTGGGCGAGCGCCGCACGGACGCCCTCGCGGCGATGACGGCGTACGTACGCGGCTACTGCGCGATGCTGCTCTACACGAGTTCCTGCCCACGCGGCGTCTACGAGGGACTCATCAGGCCGTCGATGTTTCTGCAGCACCCGGGATTCAGCGGGACATGGGCACCTGACTTCGGCGCGGTCCGACCGCTGCTTCGCGGCCGAGGCGCCGCCCGATGGGCCGACAACCCCGTGGGGGCGCAACTGCGCCAGGCCGTCGCAGTGCACCACACGATCCACTCCGGGGTCGCGGCTCGACTGGTTCCTGGTGGGCGCTCCCTGCTCCAGGAGGCGACCCGAACCGCCGACGTCCGCGGTCCGCAGATGCTCGGCACGCTCTACGACAACTACTTCCTGACGGTGCGCCTGCCCCAGTCGCAGCCCGAGATCGTCGCGCAACTCCTGCGCCGGCTGGAGGCGGTGGCGGTCGACCTGCGCGCCAACGGTCTCCACGACGCGGCCGACGACGAGGACCTGCCGACGGAGCTGCGCGAGAACGACGTCGTCGAGTGCGGACGCGACGTACTCGGCGTGCTGCTGCGCCTCGCCGGGCACGCGACCGGGCTCGACGCCGAGGCCCTCGGTGTGCAGTTGGAATCCGTGTGACAGGGAAGACGACATGCGTTACGGACTGCTGATCCTTCCGGACAGGCGCTGGTCCGAGGCCAGGCCCAACTGGGTGCGGGCCGAGGAACTGGGATTCGACCACGCCTGGACCTACGACCACCTGATGTGGCGGTGGCTGCGGGACAAGCCCTGGTTCGGGGCCGTGCCCACCCTCACGGCGGCCGCGGCGGCCACCTCGCGCATCCGGCTCGGCACCATGGTGGCCAGCCCGACGTTCCGCCATCCGGTGACCTTCGCCAAGGAGCTGATGGCCCTCGACGACATATCCGACGGCCGGATCATCTGCGGCATGGGCGCGGGCACGGGCGCATACGACGACGCCGCGACGGGCGGCCGGTCCCTGTCGGCCCGTGAGCGGGCGGCCCGGTTCGCCGAGTTCGTGGAACTCACCGACCGGCTGCTTCGCTCTCCGGAAACGTCCTACGAGGGCGCCCACTTCACGGCGCGCGAGGTGCACATGCAGCCCGGCTGTGTGCAGCGTCCCCGGCTGCCCTTTGCCGTGGCGGCCACGGGCCCCCGTGGCATGCGCCTGGCCGCCCGATACGCCGACGTCTGGGTGACGGCCGGCACACCCGGCAACTTCGAGCCGAAGTCCTACGAACAGCTGCTTCCGCTGTTTCGGAAGCAGGCGGAAACCCTGGACGAGGCCTGTGCCGACATCGGGCGCGACCCGGCCACCATCGGCCGCCTCGTGCTGACCGGCGCCATGGTCGGTGGCGTCCTTGAGTCGGCGGACTCCTTCGTCGACGCCTCGGGGGCCTTCGCCGAGATCGGCTTCACCGACATGGTGATCCACCAACCCCGCGAGGAGTTCCCCTACCAGGGAGACCGAGCGATCCTCGACCGCATCGCACCACACCTCGGGACCGGCGCGTGATGCGGGGCAGACGACCGATCACGGAAGTTCGATGACCACGTCCGCACCCGTCCTCGCCGTGGTGGACCCCTATGGACCGGGGGCGCTCATCGCCCCGGCGTTTCGCGAACACGGCTGGTCCTGCGTCGCCCTCACCACGGCGGACCGACCGCCGGGCCCGCTGGCCCACACCTGGCAGCCCACGGATTTCGATCACCACCTCGCGTTCACCGGAGACATCGCCGCACTCGGCCGACAGCTCGGCCGACTGGGCACCGTGGGCGTGGTGACTGGCCTCGAAACCGGAAGCGCCCTCACCGACGCGTTGTGCGCGCGCCTGTTTCCCGAGTACGCCAACTGCACCGAGCTGTCCGCGGCACGCCGGGACAAGTCGGCCATGCAGGGCGTCCTCGCCCGCTCCGGACTCGCCTCCCTGCGCCAGGTCCACACGGCGACATTCGCCGAGGTGGAGGACTGGCTACGGGATACCGGGCTCGACGACGCCCCCTGGGTGATCGTGAAACCGGCGCGCAGCGCGGGTACCGACGCCGTCCGTCGTGTGCGCCCCGGCGAGCAACTGCGTGCGGCCTTCGACATGATGGCCGGGCGCCGCAACGCCCTCGGCGATGTCGAGGAGGCGGTCCTGGTCCAAGAGTGCGTACGGGGTACCGAATACAGCGTCGACACGTTCACGACCGGCGGCGTCCACGAGATCTGCGGCGTCACCCGCTACACCAAGCGCTCCTCCGGCTCCGTGGTCGGCATCTACGACTCGGTCGAATTCGTCGCCCCGGACGACCCGGTGTGCGAGCAGCTCCTCCCCTACGCGCGCGGTGTGCTGGACGCCCTGGGCGTGCGGTTCGGCCCCATGCACGCGGAGATCATGCTGCGCCCTGAAGGGCCCGTGCTCATCGAGCTCAACCCCCGGCTCGCCGGCGGCCAGATGGGCTTCCTGTCCGGTCTCGCGACCGGCCGCAGCCAGCTCGACCGCCTCGTCGACTTCTTCCACGGCCGGCAGCACCGGAAAACGTCAGGCTATCGCCTGCTGCGCCATGTGATGTCGGTCTTCGTGACGGCACACCGCTCGGGCGTGATCCGCAACCCGGATTCGCTGAGCGACCTCGCGAAGCTGCCCACGGCGGTGCGCTCGACGGTGACCGTGCCCCCGGGCGGCCGGGTCCAGATGACCTCGGACGTGTTCTCGGTGCTGGGGCGGGTCGTGCTCGTCGACCGCGACCGCGACCGGGTGGAGCTCGATCGCCGACGTATCAAGCGCGTCGAACGGGATCTGCACATCGAACATGTCGAGGCCCCCTGACCGCCGCGCCCCGACGACCTGGAACCGCCCATGCCCGAGCTTTTGAGAATCGCCAACCAGGCCACGGCCCTGACCCTGAGTGGCGGCGCGTCCCTCGCTCCCGTCGATGTCGCCTACGAGACCCACGGCACCTTCGACGGCTCCAACGCCGTCTTCATCTGTCACCCGCTGACCTGCGACGCCCATGTGGCCGCGCGCGGGCCGCACGACGACCCGGGCTGGTGGGACGTGATGGTCGGCCCGGGCCGGCCCATCGACACCCGGCGCCACTTCGTCATTTGCGCCAACGTGCTCGGCGGCTGCTCGGGCACCACCGGGGCGGCGACCCGTGCCGCCGACGACGCCCCCTGGGGAGCGAGGTTTCCGGACGTGGAGATCTCCGACATGGTCGCGGTGCACCGCAGGCTCCTCGCCGCGCTCGGCATCGACCGTCTGCACGCGGTCGTCGGCCCGTCCATGGGCGGCTGTCAGGCACTCCAGTGGCTGCTCGACCACCCCGCGGACGCCGACCGGTTCGTCATCATCGCCGGCACCGCCCGGCCCTCCGCGGACAACCGCGCCTGGAACGCGGTGGCCCGCCACGCCATCCTCAGCGACGAGGGGTACCGCGGCGGCGCCTACGCGCCCGGCCCCGGCCCGCTCGCCGGTCTTGCCACGGCTCGCATGATCGGCCATCTGACGTACCTGTCCGAGACGGAACTGGAGCGCCGCTTCGGGCCCTCCGCCGCGGGACCGCACCGCGGGCCCAGCGCCCTCGCCTCCTATCTGGATCACCAGGGCGGCAAGTTCGTCCGACGGTTCGACGCGAACGCGTATCTCACGCTGCTCGGCGCAGTGGACCGCTTCGACGCATTCTCCCGCCGGTCCGCGGTGACGACGACGCCCTGTCCGCCCCGGGTGCTGCTCGTCAGCCTGAGCGGCGACCGGCGGTTCGGCCGCGCACACAGCGAGCACATCGCCGCCGAGCTCGCCGCGCGCGGAGTCGAGGCGGCCCACCACCACGAGACCGGCAGCGACCTCGGCCACGACGCTGCCCTGCTCGACCAGCCCGAACTCGCCGCTCGGGTGGCCGACTTCCTCGACCTCGACACCATCCAGAGCTTGCCCAGGACAGGACACGCAACGTGAACGGCATCGTCGGGCGCATCGTCGTCATAGGCGGACTCATCGAGATCCTGGAGGCCGCGGACGACCTCGGCCTCGAGGTCGTGCTGATCCACAACCCGGGCGGCGTGCCCCCGGGCGCCGAGCGCCACTGCGCGGAGATCCTCGAGGTCGATTTCAAGAACGACTACGAGACGGTGGAAAGGCTCATCGTCGAGCGGCACCGCCGACGCCCCTTCGAACGGGTCTTCTCGCTGACCGAGAACGGACTCGTCCCGGCCGCCCGCGTCAACGAACTGCTCGGCCTCGGCGGCAACTCCGTCGAGTCCGTGCGGCTGTTGAAGGACAAGGCCGCCATGCGCCGGCACCTCGCCGGCACGGACCTGGACACGGTGCGCCACCGGACGGTGCGCAGCGCGGCCGAGCTCGACGACTTCCGCCGGCAGGTCGGGGCGCCGGTCTTCGTCAAGCCGACGGACTCGGCGGGAAGCATCGGGGTCTTCCGAGTGGACGACGCCGAGGACGCCAAGGAGGGCTGGCGGCGGTTGACCGCCACGGGGCGGGCAGAGGCGCTGGCCGAGGAGTATCTGGAGGGCCCGGAGTTCAGCGTCGAGGGGTTCTGCGACAAGGGACGCCACCAGGTCATCACCATCACCAACACCCTGCTGCACCCGACGTACTACGAACTCGGCCACTCCATGCCGGCCGCCATCGCGCCGGAAGCGGCCGAGGCCATCCACGAGACCGTTCACCGGCTGATCGAGTCGGTCGGCCTCACCGAGGGCCCCACGCACACCGAGGTGCGCCTCACCTCGTCCGGCCCCCGCGTCATCGAGTCGCACAACCGCATCGGCGGCGAGCGGATCCACGAACTCATGGAGATGGCCTTCGGCGTCGATGTGACCCGCATGGCCGTCGCGGTGCCACTGGGCCTGGAGCCGATGCCGGACCTGACGGACCTCGGCACCCGAGGAGCCGCGATGCGGCACATCCTTCCCCGGCCGGGCCGGGTCACCGCCGTCTCGGGTGTGGCGGCGGTACCCGACGACGACCCCGATCTGCGCCTCAGGATCGGCCTTCGGGTCGGCGACGACGTGGCCCCCGTCGTCGACGGTGTCACCCGTGACAAGGTCGCTTGCTACGTCCTGGCGGCCGGCGAGAACGTGACCGCCGCCGAACACCGCTGCCAGGACGTCCTGGACACCGTCAGGATCACCACCGCGGCCCCCGACTCCGACTGACCCAGCGCACCGGCCACAGGGCCGAGAGAGGCGAACGGCATGACCGACTTCGCATTTCGCGAGTACAAGGAGTTCGACGCGGGGGCGGTGGTCGACGTGTTGCGCGGCCGCGTCCTCGGCGTGGTGTTCCGCGGCATGATTCCTGCCGGGGAGTGCGCGCGCATCACGGAACGCTTCTGGAACAGCCCCGCGCGCCGCACCAGAGGGGTCGACGCGCCGGGGCATTACGTGGGTTCGTACCACTACCACAAGACCACGCGCGACTACCTCGACGAGGCGAGTGCCGCCCAGCCCGAACTCGACGACATTCTCGGCACACCCCACGACCCGCTGACCGCCATACGCTCCGGCCTCGCCGAAGCCCTCGCCGCCGAAGGCATCCTGTTCCGCTCGGCGCGCCACGACGGCCGCGAGGCCGGCACCGCCCTGCTGCGCTCCTGGCACGGCATGGGCCAGTTCGCCCTGGCCCCGCACGAGGACGAGGCCCAGTGCGGCGAACCGAGGCAGGCGGACTTCGAGATCCAGCGGGTGAAGGGCCGCCCCGTGGGGGCGATGAACCTGTGCCTGGAGAACGGCACGGCGGGGCGTCTCGTGGTGTGGAACACGCGGCCCGACGACACCGTCCGTGAGCGGCTGGGCCTGGTGCACACCGGGTCGCCGTATCCGGTCGAGCACCTGGACGGCATCGAGTCCCTGCATCTCAACATCGCACCGGGAGACGTCTACTTCTTCAACGGTGCCTATGTGCACGCCGTCGAGCCCGAGACCTCCCCGACGTCCCGCCGCACCACGCTGTCGGGAATCCTGGGCTTCATCGACGAGCGCACGGTGGTCTCGTGGACATGACCACCGCCACAGCGCCGCACCGACACCACGACTTCCCCCGCCGGCTGTTCGCCATCATCGACGGCCGCCGCTGGCACGAGCTCGGCCGGGTCTTCGCCGCGGACTGCGTGTACCACCGGCCCGGATACCCACCTCTTGTCGGGCTCGCCGACATCGAGCGGTTCTACCGCGAGGAGCGGATCGTCGAGTCCGGTGCGCACCGCATCGACGACGTCATGGCCGGGGACGACTCGCTGGCGTGCTGGGGCAGGTTCCAGGGGCTGAGCAGGGCGGGCGAGCGCCTTGACGAGAAGTTCTCCGACTACTACCGCATCGACGCAGGCCTGATCAGCGAGCGGCGCACCTACTTCTATCGCGCAGCGATCTGAACAGCCGATTCCCGGCAAGTCCTTCGGCCCCGTGGCCCACCTCTTCGCGAGGCGGGCCACGGGGCCGAAGGACTTGCCGGGGCGTGGGTGGCGGACGCTCAGGCGTCGGCCGCCTTGAGCGCCGCCACCACGGCGCGAATCGTGGGGTGCCGATAGAACTGCCGCAGCCTCAGGGTGGGCAGACCCTCCGCGCGCATCATGGCCGAACTCCGCACCGCGAGGACCGAGTTGCCACCGACCTCGAAGAAGTCGTCGTCCAGTCCGATCGGGACGCCGAGCAGCTCGGTCCACAGCTCCCTCAGCCGGGCGGCCAGTCCGTCGTCGGCCGTGGACGAGTCGTCCTGTGCGGCGCGGCTGGTGAGGGTGGGTGCCGGAAGCCTGGCCACATCGACCTTTCCGCTGGTGGTCAGGGGCAGCGCGCTCAGCTCCGTCACCGTCGCGGGGACCATGTAGTCGGGCAGGACGCTCGCGGCCCGCTTGCGCACCACGGCCAGATCCTCGCCGCTGCCGCCGTCGAGCACCACATACGCGTCGATGCGGGCGTCCGTCGTGCGGTTGCCGTCCGCCCGGCGTACCACCACGGCGGCGGCCCGCACGGACGGGTCCTCGAGCAACACCGAGCGGATCTCGTCCAGTTCGATACGGAAGCCCCGCACCTTGACCTGGTTGTCGATGCGGCCGAGGTGTTCCAAGGCACCGTCGGGGCGCAGCCGCCCCCGGTCGCCGCTGCGGTACATCCTGCCCCCGTTGTACGGGTCGGGCAGAAACCGCTCCGACGTCAGGGCCGGCTGATTGACGTAGGCCTGCGCCACACCGGCGCCACCGACGTGGATCTCGCCGGCGACGCCCGGCGGCACAAGGCGGCCCGAGCTGTCCATGACGTACACATGCCATCCCGGCAGCGGTGTCCCCACCGAGCGCGTGGCCTTGAGGGCCAGTTCCCGGCTCAGAGTCTGCGCGGTGACATGGACGGTGGTCTCGGTGATGCCGAACATGTTCACCACCCGGCACCGGTCCTCGGGATGCTCGTCGAACCAGGGAAGCAGCATCCTGGCATCCAACGGCTCTCCGCCCAGGATGACCAGGCGCACGGGCGCGGCCGCATGGTCGACGGCGAGGAGATGGCTGAGCGCCGACGGCGTCTGGTTCAGCACCGTGACGCCCTCGCGCACCAGCAGATCCCGGAACTGTTCGGGATCGCGCGAGGTGAAGTACGGCACGATCACCAGGCAGCCGCCGGTCAGAAGGCAGCCCCACATCTCCCAGACCGAGAAGTCGAACGCGCTCGAGTGGAACAGCGTCCAGACATCCGACGGCGCGAGCCCGAAGTCCTCGCGGGTCGCCTCGATGAGGCTCAGGACATTGCCGTGCGGAACGGCGACTCCCTTGGGGCGACCGGTGGATCCGGACGTGTAGATCACATACGCCGTGTCCCGCGCCTCGGTCCCTCCGTCCGGCCCGGTCGTGTCCATGGACTCGTCGGCGACCAACTCATCGGGCGTCAGCACGCGCAGGCCGTCCTGCCGCGGGAACTGTGCGAGCCTGGTGATCACCAGGCCCACCGCGGCGTCGTTCGTCGTGTAGGCGAGGCGCTCGGCGGGATAGGCGGGGTCCATCGGTACGTACGCGGCTCCCGCCTTGAGCACGCCGAGCAGCGCGACGACCAGTTCCGCCGAACGCTCCAGGCACACACCGACCCGGTCGCCGGGGCGCACGCCCTGGGCCCTGAGGCCGGCTGCCCAGAAGGCCGCCAGTTGATCGACCTCGGCGTAGGTGAGCTCGATGTCGTCCTCGCGTACGGCGACGGATTCCGGCGCGGCGGCGGCGACGCGAGCGAACGCCTCGTGCACCGTGCCCGCCGACGCGGGCGGCGCTTCGGCCGAGGTGCCGAGGCGCACGACCCTGGCCCGCTCCTCATCGTCGAAGAGGGCGACATCGGCAGCGGAGATGTCCGGCGAGGACGTCAACTGCGCGTGTACATGCGCCAGATGGCGTGCGAACTGTTCGGCCATCGCCGGCGACACATGGCCCGGCAGATGGTCGCAGCGCAGCATCGGCCGGCCGGTCTCCTCGCGGGTGACCGAGAACGTCAGCGGAAAGGCCGGTTCGAGGCAGGGGACGTACTCCTCGCCCGCGCGTGGCTCCTCGTCGAGGCCCGGCAGGATCCCCACCAGGACCGGGCGGTCCACAGGGACCGGTTCCTGCCCCCGTACGGCGTCGAGGGTGCCGCGCACCCGCAGGGCGACGACGCCCGCGTCGGTGCCGATGACGACCTCGTCTCCCGTATCGCCCTCGTCCGAGCCGTCGGCGTAGCGGGACAGGGTCACGGCGAGCGCGGTGCGCCATGGGGCCTCGTCGCCGGACACGTCGAGCGGCAGGGCCACCCGCGTGGTGGCGAAAGGTCCGCCCGATGCGTCGGCGTTCCCCCAGTCGGGCGCGTCGGCGAAGACCGGCCCCGGCCCGGCGTCGCCGACGGGCGCACGCTCGAGCTCCGCGCGGACCGCCGACAGGTCACCGTCGGCCAACGCGGCGGCCAGCCAGCGCAGTTCGGCACGGCCGCACTGCCCGCGCGGCGCGGCGACGACCAGGTCGGCGGGTCCGTCCGGGTAGCGCAGCAGTACGGCGTGCACACCGTCGCCGCCCTCGCCCGCGGCCGTGCGCCAGAGCTGTGACGTACGGGAGTCATCCGAGGGCGCCGCCGCGTGCGCGACGCGTATGCGGGGCACGTCGGCGGTGCCCAACCGATGCGTCACATCCTCCACTCGCGCCGGGTTGCTCAGTCGGACGCGAACCGCGTGGCTCAGTGCCGCCGCCATATGCGTGCTCCTCCACGTTCAGGGATGACCCGGGTACGGTACGGGGCCGATCACGGGGCGAACGGCATTATCGGCGGCGTCTCGTCGGCAGTGCGCACAACGCCCGAGCGGGCGTGAGCCGCAGCGCGAACGTCGCCCGCGGTCGGCTGTGAGCGGCAGCGGGAATGTCGCCCGTCGTCGGCTGTGACCGGCAGTGCGCCGCTGGTCACAGGCCCTCCGACAAGGGAATCCGCCTACCGGCCGCCTCCGGTACTGCCGGTGCGCGCCCCGGCCGGTGCCTAGCCTCGGGGCCATGGCAGCAGGTGAAGGAGCTCCCACGGTGCCGGTGCAGCGAAAACTCCCCAACGGTCTTTCCGTGTACAGCCTCAACGGCAACGAGACGGACTACCTCTACCGGGAGATCTTTCACGACGAGTCCTATGTCCCGCCGCACGGGGTGCGCCTCGAGGAGAGCCCGATCGTTCTCGACATCGGTGCCAACATCGGCCTCTTCACCCTTTTCGCCCTGCACAAGTGGCCCGACGCACGGGTGTTCTCCTTCGAGCCGGTCCCGGATGTCTTCGACGTTCTGCGGCGCAACACCGGGCATCTGCCCGGCGTACGGCTGCACAACATCGCCCTGGGCGACACCGACCAGCGCCGGCGGCTCACGTACTACCCGAACTACACGATGATGTCCGGCTTCGACGCCGACCCGAAGGTCGACAGGGCGCTCGCCTCGTCGTTCATCGGCAGCGTCGCCGACTCCCTCGACGAGGACCTGCGGGAGGCGTTCATCGACGAGGTGGAGGACCTGGTCGACGACGCCCTCGACGAGCGACGGTCCGTGGACTGCGACGTACGACGCGTGGACACGTTCGTGGCTGACGCCGGCATCGACCACATCGACTTCCTCAAGGTGGACGTGGAGGGGTTCGAGGTCCCTGTCCTGCGGGGCATCGGTGACGAACTCTGGCCGAAGATCGCCAACGCGGCGGTGGAGGTCGCCGACCGCGACGGCGCGCTCGCCACGGTGGTCTCCCTCTTCGAGAGCAATGGCCTGCGCACCCATGTCCGGCAGGCAACGGAGTACCGGGAGACCGATCTCCACACCGTCTTCGCTTGGCAGGTGGCGTAACGTGGCTCGATTCTCTCCGGCGTTGGACCCGCGCGGTCTCCTCGCTGCCAAGAGGTGGATCGTCCGTCCGCAGCGGGTCGCGGAGCCCCGGCTTCGGCTGTTCTGCCTACCGCACGCGGGTGCGGGGGCGGCGGCGTTCACTCCCTGGGCCAAGCAGGTCGGGCACGACGTCGAACTCTGCGCGGTCCGCTTCCCCGGGCGGGAGAACCGCATCGAGGAGCCGCTCTTCGAGGATCTCCAACGGCTCGTCGACGAACTGGAAAGGGCGGTCACGCCGTTGACCGACCGGCCGTACGCCATCATCGGACACTGTTCCGGCAGCATCGTCGGGCTCGAACTGGCGCGCCGCCTGAGGGACCAGGGCAGGCCGCGGCCCAAGGCCCTGATCGTCTCGTCCATCCCGGGGCCGAGCCGGCGCACCTCGGAATTCATTCACCTGCTGCCGCGCACTGAGTTCTTCGAGCGTGTCGCGCAGTTCGGCGGCATCGACGCATCCGTGCTCGAGTCCCCCGAGATGATGGAGCTGTTCGAGACCACCATGCGGACCGACTTCCGCATGGTCGAGGAGGCCCCGTACGTCCCGGCCGAGCCGCTGGACGCACCGATCGTCGCGGTGGGCGGGCGCGACGACCCCTTCGTGAGCTACGACGACCTCGCGGCATGGCGCGGCGAGACGAGCGGGGACTTCACGCTCCACCACCTCGAGGCCGGGCACTTCGTCCTGGACGAGGTCATGGATCTCGTGGCGAAGACTCTCGTGTGACCGACGCCCGACTGCGACTTGGAGGAGATGGACAGATGGCGCTGATTCTGAGCAACGACGATGTCAAACAGGCCACGGACGTTCAAGGGGTGCTCGACGCACTCGACCGGGCCTATCAGGAGGAGTACGTCGGCCGCACGACGATCACCGAGCGGGTGAACCTGCGCTTCGGATCGGGCTGGCTGCGCCTCATGGCCGCCTCCCTGCCCGGCCTCGGCGTGGTCGGATACAAGGAATTCCACCTGGTGGGCAGCACGGTGAGGTTCCAGATCAACCTCTTCGATATCCACACCGGCGAATTCCTCGCCGCCCTGGACGGCAACCACCTCACCGTCCTGCGCACGGCGTCGACCGCGGCCCTCGCGGCGGCCCGCCTGGCGCCGAACGCCTCGAAGGTCGGCATCATCGGCTCCGGCGCCGAGGCGCGGATGCAGGCCACCGTGCTCAGCCAGCTCATCGACGTCGAACGCATGGTGGTGCACAGCCCCCGCAAGGAGCGGCGCGAGCTGTTCGCCACGGAGCTGTCCGAGCGGCTCGGCATCGACATCGAGCCGAGCGCGGACGGCGCGGCGACGGCCGCCGACGCCGACCTCGTCATGGTGGCGACGAACACGGGAGGACGGGGACCGGCCTTCTACGCCGACTGGATCCGCGAGACGGCGCACATCAGCTCCACCGGATCGACCCTCCCCGAGGAGCGTGAGCTGGACTCCGAGGTGTGGCGCTTCCCCGAACTCATCGTGGTGGACCGTGCCCAGGCCCTGGAGGAGTCGGGCGACGCGATCACCGCCGCCAAGACCGGCGCCCTGGACACCGCACGGGTCATCACCCTCGCCGAGCTGTGCGGGCGGCCCGCGGACGGTCCGCTGCCGAAGCGCACCCTGTTCAAGTCCGTGGGCTCCCCGCTCCAGGACGTGGCAGTGGCCGCGTACGCGTATCGGAGCGCGAAGGAGAAGGGACTCGGCACCCCGCTGCCGGACTTCCCGTCGGTGAAGGGCAGCGTTCCCGTGGTCACGGGCGCGGAGCGGAGCGGCACATGAGCCGTGAATTCGCCGCGCGGACAGTGGAGATCGCTGACGGCGTGCACGCCTACGTGCAGCCGGACGGCAGCTGGTTCCTCAACAACACCGGCTTCATCACCAGCCAGCAGGGCGTCATCAGCATCGACACCTGCGCCACCGAACGCAGGACCCTGGCCTATCTCGACGCGATCGCCGACGTCACGCGCGCGCCGGTCCGCACCCTGGTCAACACCCACCACCACGCCGACCACACGTTCGGCAACCACCTCCTGCCCGGCGCCACGATCGTGGGCCACGAGCAGACCCGCGCCGAGGTCATGGCCTTCGGCCGGCCCGTCAACCGCGGTGTGTGGAACGACGTGGAGTGGGGTGAGTTCCAACTGGCCCCGCCGTTCGTCACGTATGCCACCGAAGTCACCCTGTGGGCGCATGACCTGCGCTGCGACGTCAAACACGTCGGCACGCCGGCGCACACGACGAACGACTCGATCGTCCATCTCCCCGACCACTCCGTGCTGTTCGCGGGCGACCTGCTCTTCAAGGGCGGCACACCGTTCGTCCTGATGGGATCGCTCGGCGGCACCATCGACGTCCTCGAAAAGGTCGTACGTCCTCTGGGCGCCCGGACCATCGTCTCGGGCCACGGCCCCGTCAGCGGCCCCGAGGTGATCGACGACATGCTCGCCTACCTGCGCTTCGTGGAGGACCTCGCCCGCCGGGCGAAGGCCGCCGGACTCACGCCCCTGGAGGCGGCTCTGGAGACCGACCTCGGCCCCTATGCCGACCTCCTGGACGCCGAGCGCATCGTCGGCAACCTGCACCGCGCCTACGCCGAACTGGACGGGGTCGAGGCGGGGGCGCGCATCGACACTGCCGCAGCCTACCGGGACATGGTCGCCTACAACGGAGGCCGGCCCCTCACGTCGCACGCCTGAGGGCGGGCACCGAAGCCAAGACCCATCGACGACACCAGGCCCGCGGCCGCTCGGAGCCGCGCCGCACGACGACAAGGACTCGGGCACACGCATGCTGCACCGGTTGCACCCTGACGCACCATCGCCGGCGCGCCGACGGCTCCTCGCTGGTCGTTCCGGCCATCGCACCCTGTTCTGCACGCCTGTGGGCAGGGAGGTGGCCTCATGACGCGGCCCTGGCGCATCGCCGTCGTCGGCAGCGGCCCCCGCGGGCTCATGGTGACGGAGCGGCTGGCCGCCCGGCTGGCGCAGGAGCCGGCACACCGCCCGGTCGAGTTGTACGTGATCGACGA
This sequence comes from Streptomyces sp. NPDC007905, assembly GCF_042959345.1. Classification (NCBI taxonomy): domain Bacteria; kingdom Bacillati; phylum Actinomycetota; class Actinomycetes; order Kitasatosporales; family Streptomycetaceae; genus Streptomyces; species Streptomyces sp. NPDC007905. The sequence goes on from NZ_JBIBKS010000030.1 coordinate 18,069, forward strand.
GGTCGAGGTGGGATGCGGCCGCATCTACCGTACCGATCAACCGGAGTGGTTCCTGATGAACACTCCGGTGGGACTGATCACTGCCTTCTCGGGCGCGTCGGACGGCGGCCCCGCCCGCGCCGGGGCAGGTCCGTCACTCGGCCAGTGGTGGCATGCCCACCTCCCCGGCCACCCGGGGCCCGACGGGTACGCGCCCCGCGCCGTCTACGGCAGATATCTGCGCTTCGCCCTGGACGCCATCGAGTCCGGGCTGCCGTCGCACGTCAGGCTGACTCGCGTACACGACTCCGTCCTCGACCTGGAGCCGACGGCGAACGGCCACCGCTTGACACTGGCCGGCGGGACCCCCCTGGATGTGGACCGGGCCGTCCTGACCACTGGCCACTGCCGGCCACCGGTCGACGCACCCCTGCGTGACCTCGCGGAATTCGCCGCCCGCCATCCCGGACTGCGCTGCATCAGTGGCGACTCACCGGCAGAGATGCCACTGGACACCGTGCCGGCCGGCGCGGCCGTCGGGGTGCTCGGCCTGGGGCTGTCGTTCTTCGACGTCATGGCGGCCTTCACAACGGGGCGAGGCGGCCTGTTCACCGAGGGCGCGGACGGCGAACTCGTGTATCACCCGAGCGGCGCCGAACCCGTCATGGTGGCCGGGTCCCGCAGTGGGCTTCCGCTCATGGCCAAGGGCGACAATCGCCGACCGTCCGGATTCGCCTACCGGCCGGTGCTGTTCACCTCGGAACTCGTACGGCGTCACGCCTCCGGGCCGACTCTGGACTTCGCCACCGACGTCCTGCCGCGGCTCACAGCCGAGATCGAATGTGTCTACTACGCCACCGCGCTGCGCCGAGCACATGGTGAAAGGGCCGCCGCCGCCTTCACGGACGAGGTGGTGAGCCTTGACGGTGCCACGCTGCCGGACATACGCGCCGTCGCCGGCCGGCACGGCGCCGCGGACCTGGCCCCGATCGACCTGGAGGCACTGGGAAGGCCCTTCGCGGGACGCACGTTCGACGACCCCAAGGAGTTCGACGGCGAGCTCGCTGGGCTGCTCCGCGGCGCCGTCGCGGAGGCCGAGCGCGGAAACGTCGACTCACCGCTGATGGCCGCTCTCGACATCATCCGGGACACCCGCTGGGTGGTGCGCGAGTGCGTCGACTTCGGCCGGCTCAACCCCGCCTCGCATCGAGACGACTTCCTCGGTGCCTTCGTCCCGGCGAGCTCGGTCCTGGTGGCCGGCCCGCCACCGGTGCGCATACGTCAACTGCTCGCCCTGATGGACTGCGGTCTGCTGCGAGTGGCCGGACCGGAGACCCGTGTCGAGGGCGACTCCGCAAGCGGTCGATTCAGGATCTTCTCTCCCCGTGTCGTGGGGTCGAGCACACCGGTCGACATCGTCATCGACGCCCGCGTCCCCGTGCCCGACCTCGGCCGGGACCCCGCACCGCTGACCGCGAACCTGCGGGCGCGCGGTCTGTGGACCGAGTTCGTCAACCAGGACGCCGACGACAGATTCGAGACGGGGGGCGTCGCGGTCACCACGGCCCCGTTCCATCCGGTGGACCGCGACGGCCGGCCGGGCACGGGGCTCTACGTGCTCGGCGTGCCCACCGAGAACACCCGCTGGTTCACCCAGGTCGGCTTCGCCCGCCCCGGTCCGTGGGGGGACTTCGTCCGCGACGCCGACGCGATCGCGGAGCACGCCCTCGCGGAGACCACCACCTCGTAGGCCGAGCGCTTTCCAGGCGTACCTCCCTGTTGCCGACACCTCGCCTTCTGCCTGAAACGAAAAGAGCCGCCGACCCGGCGTGAAGAAAGGGAGCTCCACAGTGTTCATGCCTTCTGTCCGGCAGCAGGGTTTGTGGTTCTTGGGTCGCCAGGAGGGTTTGTCGGCGACGTACAACGTGCCGGGCGCGGTATGGCTCGAGGGGGAGTTGGATCGGGAGGCGTTGTGTGCCGCGTTGGCCGATGTGGTGGGCCGCCACGAGAGCCTGCGGACCGTTTTCGAGGTGCGGGACGGGGCGCTGTGGCAGCGGGTCGTGGAGCCGGTTAGCCTGGACGTGCCGGTGATCGATGTGGTGCCGGATGACGTGCCAGGGACGTTGGCCCGTCTGGCGCGGGTGCCGTTCGACCTGGCGGTGGATCTGCCCTTTCGAGCTCACCTGCTGAGAGTGGCGGAGCACCGGCATGTGTTGTTGCTGGTGATGCATCACATTGCGACGGACGGTGCGTCGGACGGACCGATGTGGCGCGATGTGGCGGTGGCGTATCGGGCGCGGTCGGCGGGCCGGGCGCCGGAGTGGGAGCCGTTGCCGGTGCAGTACGTGGACTTCGCGGTGTGGCAGCGGGAGTTCTTGGGGGATCCGGGGGACGAAGGAAGTGAGGCGGGGCGTCAGCTGGCCTTTTGGCGGGAAGCGTTGGCGGGGCTTCCCCAGGAGGCGGTGGTGCGTCCGGACCGGGCCAGGCCCGCAGTGGCGTCGCATCGGGGTGTGACGCGTTCGGCGGTGTGTTCGCCCCAGGTGCATACGCGGTTGGCGGAGATCGCGCGGGAGACCGGCACGACGTTGTTCATGGTGGTACAGGCGGCGACGGCGTCGTTGTTGTCACGCATGGGCGCGGGCCAGGACATCCTCATCGGCGTCCCGGTCGACGGGCGAGCCGATGAGGCCCTGGACGACCTCGTCGGCTTCTTCGTGAACACGCTGGTGCTGCGGACGCGTACGGAAGGGGATCCGTCGTTCCGGCAGTTGTTGGAGCGGGTGCGGCGCACCGACCTCGAGGCGTGGGCGCATCAGGACGTTCCGTTCGACTGGGTCGTGGAGGCACTGAACCCGGAGCGGACCTCGGCCCGCAACCCGTTGTTCCAGGTGCTGATGACCTTGTACGACGGGGACGCCGTGTCCGTCGATCTGCCCGGTCTGAACACCCGCTTCGAGCCGGTGGACACGGGCATCGCCAAGTTCGACCTGTCCTTCGGCTTCACCCCACATCGCACCGACGAGGGCGGGACGGGTGAGTTGGCGGTGACCGTCGAGGGCAGCGCCGATCTGTACGAGCCGGGGACCGTGCGCTCGCTGGCCGGGCGGCTGGTGCGGCTGATGGAGGCGGTGGCCGCCGACATGGACGTGCCGCTGTCGGCGATCGAGTTGTTCGAGGACGGCGAGCGGGAACGGGTCACCTCGGGGTGGGCGGGCCGGGCGGGGGAGTTTCCCTCCTCCACGTTGGTCGAGTTGTTCGAAGCGCAGGTGGTCCGGCGACCGGATGCGGTGGCGGTGGCGTCGGACGACGAGCGGGTCTCGTACGCGGAGTTGAACGCGCGGGCGAACCAACTGGCGCGGGTGTTGGTGGCGCGTGGTGCGGGACCCGAGTCGTTGGTGGCGGTGCTGCTGGGGCGCTCCGTGGACCTGGCGGTGGCCCTGCTCGCGGTGCTGAAGTCGGGCGCCGCCTATTTGCCGGTCGATCCGGAGTATCCGGCGGAACGGATCGCGACGCTCTTCGAGGAGGCCGAGCCGCTGTTGGTCGTCACCACCACGGCGACCACGTCATCGCTGCCCGGCGGCATCGACGCGTCATGCGTGGTGCTCGACGCGCCCGACACCCACCTCACCCTGTCCGCGCAGGACACCGCCGACCTCACGCATGCCGACCACAGGGATCGGCTGCTGTCCACCCACCCGGCCTACGTGATCTACACCTCGGGTTCCACCGGGCGTCCCAAGGGCGTCACCATCGCCCACGGCAGCGTCGTCGCCATTCTCGACGCCACCAGGGAGCAGTTCCGGTTCGGCGCCGACGACGTGTGGACATGGTTCCACTCCTACGCCTTCGACGTGTCGGTGTGGGAGATGTGGGGCTGCCTCGCGTACGGCGGGACGTTGGTCACGGTGCCGTTCGAGGTCTCGAGGTCTCCGCGGGACTTTCTGCGGCTGCTGGAGCGGGAGCGGGTGACGGTGCTGTGCCAGACGCCTTCCGCCTTCTACCCGTTGATCCGCGAGGACGCCGAGGCGGCTCCCCGACTCGCCCTGCGCACCGTCATCTTCGCCGGTGAGGCCCTCGACTTCGGGCAGTTGGGGAAGTGGTACGAGCGGCATCCGGACGATGTGGTGACGCTGGTCAACATGTACGGGATCACCGAGACGACCATCCACGCCACCTATGTGGCTCTCGACCGGGAGATGGCGGCCGAAGCAGCCGGCCGAAGCCTGGTGGGATCGCCGTTGGCCGGGCTGCGGATATGGGTGCTGGATGCGGCGTTGCGTCCGGTGCCGGTGGGTGTGGTCGGCGAGTTGTTCGTCGCGGGGCCGCAGTTGGCTCGGGGGTACCGGGAGCGTCCGGGGCTGACCGCGCAGCGGTTCGTGGCCTGTCCGTTCGAGCCGGGTGAGCGGATGTATCGCAGTGGGGATCTGGCCCGCTGGACCGGTGAGGGACAGTTGGAGTATCTCGGCCGGATCGACGACCAGGTACAACTGCGCGGATTCCGAGTGGAGTTGGGCGAGGTCGCGGCCGCCTTCACCAGCCACCCGAAGGTGGCCCGGGGCGCGGTGATCGTGCGCGAGGACACCCCGGGAGATCAGCGTCTGGTGGCCTACGGAGTGCCCGTGGACGCCACGGTTACCAGTGACGAGCTGCACGCCCACCTGCGCGAGCGGCTGCCCGGCTACATGGTGCCGAGCGTGTTGTTGGTGGACGAGCTGCCGCTGACCGCGAACGGGAAGCTGGACCGCAGGGCACTGCCCGCCTGGGCCCCCGCTGGGCAGGATGCGTCGCGTGCTGCCGTGACGCCTCTGGAGAAGCAGTTGTGCGCGCTCGTCGCCGAGGTTTTGGGCGTGCCCGAGGTGGGCGTGGACGACAACTTCTTCAACCTCGGCGGCCACTCCCTGCTCGCCGTCCTGTTCCTCGACCGTGTCAACGACCTCACCGACACCGACCGGGCCCTGACCATCCGCGACCTCTATCTGAACCCCACCGTCGCCGGACTCGCCGAACTCCTGACCGCCGGCACCCCCAACATCCCCAACAACCCCATGGAACCGGCGATCACCATGCGGGAGGGGACCGGCGAGCCATTGTTCTGCCTGCCGATGAGCTCCGGATTGAGCTGGGCGTTCTCGGGCATCCTGCAGCACATCTCCGAGCGCAGACCGGTCGTCGGGCTCCAGTCCGAACAACTCCTCGCCCCGGGGGTCAGGCCGCGCGACTTCGGCGCGTTGGCCGACGCTCACGTCGCACGGATACGGGAACTGCGGCCGCACGGTCCCTACCACTTGATGGGCTGGTCGTTCGGCGGCGTTCTCGCGCATGCGGTCGCGGTGCGTCTGGAGGCGCTGGGGGAGCGGGTGATGACCCTCGCCCTCCTCGACGCCCGGCCCCTGCCCGAGGAGCGGCCGGCGTCGGCGGATCGGCGTTGGGTCCTGGAGGTGCTGCTCGGCCAGGTGGCGCACCAGTTCCCCACGCCCGCGACGGACGAGGAACTGGTGGAACTCCTGCGTGCGCACGATCCGCTCCTCGGAATGCTCGAGCCGAAGCAAGTCGCGGTCGTCGTAGCCACCACGATGGGGAACGGCGATGCGTTCCTGGACCATCAGGTCCGGGACGAGTTCCACGGAGATGTCGTCTTTTTCAACGCGGCACGCACCAGTTTAAGCACGGGCAAAGAGGCCTGGGGTCCTTATGTCCGGGGAAACATCCATGAATACGACATCGACTGCGGGCACATGGAGATGACGGGGCGTGGGCCGCTGCGCACCATCGGGAAACTGCTCGACGCCCACTTGTCAATGTGAGGCATTTCTCCTGAGGGAGGCCACGACGGGGCCACGACGGCCACGATCGGATGTTCAGCGGATGCCACCAATAAGAAGGGTTGTTGCCATAAGACTTCGCGATCCGGCGGCCGCCCGGCCGTAAGAAGTTGAGCAATGTCCACCATGTGGACATCATGACTCCAGATTTCCCCGACAGGGGCGGTGAACTCGGCAATACGTGGCCGAAAGTGAGCTTGCACGGTGGCGCGAAACGATCGCCCGATGCGGGCGGCCTTGGTCGGCCGCCCCACCGCCTGTCGGTTATCGTTGCAGGTCAGTGGGGTTCTGAGCAGCGCCGGGAGGTGGGTCGGGGTGAGGAGGGGAGGGGGCGGCGGACGCTTACTTCGTCCTTACATAGGTCAAGACCGCGTCATGTGTTAATGCCCTTTCGTTGCCAACCTGTTGTGTGTTGTTATGTGATTGCTGCACGACCGCACGGTCGTCTCGGTATTTGAGATACGTTGTACGGGGGACATTTCGCGTGAATCCGGCATCTGACGCCTCGCCGCCAACGGCGTGCGGGAGAACTCGATGGACGGGCGGTCCGGCGGCCGACTCAATGGCGAGCCGGTAACTAGACGCTCATTCACTGAATCTCTTGCGGCTGTCCCTCCGAGGGGCGGTCGAAATCTCGCGCCCTGATACGGCGATGACTTCTCGGCTGTGCCGAGAACGGACTTCCCGGCGTATTGGGCTCATCGATTCGGCACGTCTTGCGGCGAGTCGAAGGATCTTCGGGAGGCGGCAAACATCGTGAACCTCGGATCGAACATACGATTCGGTATCCTGTTGCGAAACGCGCGGAAGCGTGTCGGTATGACCCAGAGGCAACTCGCCGAGCTTTCCACCATCAGCGTCCGGGCCATACGGGATCTCGAACTGGACTGCACCAAGACCCCACGCGCCCAGACGATCAGCCTTCTCGCGGACGCGCTGCGCCTCAGCAAGGCGCGCCGGGCGGAGCTGGAGGCCGCGGCGGGACTGACCTCGGGCCATTCTCTCATCGAGGACCTGGCGGCACCGCCGGCGCTGCTCGGCCCGATCGTCGGCCGTGAGCACGAAACAGCCTCCCTGACCAACCTGCTGGAGTCCTCCGGGCATCGACTGCTCAAGGTCGTCGGCATGCCTGGCATCGGCAAGAGCCGGCTCATTCAGAAGGTCGCGAACGACCTGCACCAAAGCGGCCGGATGTCGGTCATCTACCTGGACCGGGAGTCGGCGACCCAAGGCGGCAAAGGGGTCACGCCGAGCGTTCTGATCGACCGGATCGCCGACCGTATCGGCTGTGAACCCACGGTCGACGACGTGACCGGCGCGCTCACGACCAACGAAGTCCTGCTCACCGTCGACGGACGGGATTTGGACGAGGACGGCGAACTCGAACTGAGGCTGCTCCTGCACCGCTGCCCCGGGCTTCGCGTGCTGTACGAAACCTGCGAGACCTCGTCGACCCCCGAGACCTGTGCCTTCTCGGTCTTTCCGCTTGCCGTGCCCGAATGGCATCAGGGCAAGCCGATCGACGCGGACTTCGCCGCGTACCCGACGGTGCAGCTCATGCTGTCACGCTGTACGCAGCTGTATCCGCAGGCCGTGTCCGATCCGGACGTCCTGGCTGCGCTCGCCGGCATCTGTTGGCTGCTCGACGGCATTCCCTCGGCGCTCGAATCGGCCGCCTCCTGGCTGCTCGTCCACGAACCGGCGCAACTCCTGGACACCGCCGCGCGTTCCCCGCTGATGCTCCTCACGTCGCCGGTCAACGCCGACGATGCGCTGACGTCGTGGCTCAGGCGGACCGTGGCGTCCTTGGCGCCGGATGACGCCGTTGGGCTCCGCCGCCTCGTAGGCGCCGCCCCCTGGACCGCCGAGGAGGCCATCCATGTCCTGCGCCGCGCGCCCGCCGAAGCGCTGCGCACCATCCATCTGCTGCGTGCCTGCGGTCTGGTGCGACGGGTCAACTCCGGCAACGGCGAACGTCCCCGCTTCACGGTCCTGAATCTCGTGCACCACCTCCTGGGCGCGGAGGGCGCCGCCGCCCGCAGCCCGGTGCATCGTGCGGCGGCCGGATCCGTCCACTGCACCGAGGCCGACCCGGTGCTGTGAGGGCACGACTGAAAAAAGGTGTGGAAATGTCCTTCTCTTTGGTGTGCCTGCCCTTCGCGGGGAGCGGTGCGGGGTTCTACCGGCAGTGGGCCCAACTGGCCGTGCCGGGCGTACGCGTGGTTGCGCCACAGCTCCCAGGACGCGAGGAGCTCTTCAACGAAGACCCGTACACGGACGTACGGCAAGCTGCACATTTCGTGGCCGAGGAGACGATCCGGGCGACCGCCGGCGGCACCGGGCCAGTTGCCCTCTTCGGGCACAGCCTCGGCGCCGTCCTGGCGTATGAGACCGCGAGGGAGCTGCAGGCCCGGGAATTCGACAGGCTGAGCCACCTGTTCGTCAGTGGGTCGGCGGGGCCGTGGGAAACCCGGCCGCGGACCAGCGGCCTCGACGACGACGCGTTGGCCGCCCACGTCGAGGAGATCACGGGATACCGCCACCCCGCGTTCGACAACCCCGAACTGCGCGAGCTGCTACTGCCGTTGCTCCGCGCCGACACCGTGATGCACGAGCGTTACCGGCCGACTTCCGGCGCGTCGGCTCTGTCGATACCGGTCACTGCGCTGCGCGGTACCGACGACGTCCTCGTCGCCCCCGACAGCCTGGAGCAGTGGAGCGCGACTACCACGGCGCAGTTCGCCATGGCGGAGGTCCCCGGCGGGCACATGTATCTGACCGAGCGGCCGGCCGAGCTGCTGGAGAGGATCGCCGGTCTGGTCGACGGTGGTTCCCAGGCCGAGCCACCCTCGTCACAGCCGGCGCTCCACCGGAACGACACGGCCCGGCCGATTCCGGAGGGGACGCTCCTCGATCTGTACGGGACGTGGGTCGAGCGGTCACCGGACACCGTCGCGGTGCGCAGCGACGGGGACGCGTTGTCGTACGCGGAACTGGACGAGCGCGCCAACCGGCTGGCCCGCCATTTGAGGAGCATGGGCGTGGGCCGGGAGAGCAGGGTCGGCCTGTGCCAGCCCCGCGGCAACGACATGGTGGTGTCGATCCTGGCGGTGTGGAAGGCGGGTGGCGCCTATGTGCCGCTGGATCCAGAGCACCCCGAGGACCGGCTGGCCTACATGCTCCAGGACAGTGGCGCCGCGGTCGTGTTGGGCACAAGGCGGGCGGTCGAGGGCGTGCCGGTGGGCGCGGCGCGTGTCGTCCTCCTGGACGAGGCCGCCGGTGCCATCGCCGCCGAGTCCGCCGAGCCACTGGACACCGTGCTCAATCCGCGTCAACTCGCCTACGTGATCTACACATCGGGGTCGACGGGTCGGCCGAAGGGCGTGGCCGTCGACCACCGCGGCCTGGTGAACCTGGCCGTGGCGATGCGCCCCGTCCTCGGCGTCTCCGAAGGAGTCGTCGCGTTGCAGTTCGCGTCGTTCAGCTTCGACGGCTCGGTGCTGGACCTGGCGGTCACGCTCGGGGGCGGGGGCACCTTGGCGATCGCCTCGCGCGAGGAGCGCACCGAACCCGTGGCCCTGGCGGACATGATCCGCTCGACCGGGGTGAGCGTGGCCAGCGTGGTCCCGTCGCTCCTCGGTGTCCTTGAACCGGCCGCGGTCTCGGGGGTGGAGAACTGGGTGCTGGGCGCGGAACGCCTGAACGCGGCCCTGGCGAGTCGCTGGACCGCTCACTCCCGGGTGTGGAATACCTACGGCCCCACCGAGGCGACAGTGATCACCACGGCCGACCCGGTCCCTCATGCGATCACGTCGGCGGACCCGCCGCCGGCGATCGGCCGTCCGATCGACAATGCATCGGTCTTCGTCCTCGACGACGCCCTGCGGCCGGTCCCCGTCGGTGCAACGGGGGAGCTGTACATCGCGGGACCCGGTCTGGCCCGTGGCTATGTCGGACGGCCCGGCCTGACCGCCGAACGGTTCATGGCCTGCCCCTTCGGCGAAGGCGCCCGCATGTACCGCTCGGGCGACCTCGCCCGCTGGACCGAGGACGAGCAGCTGCAGTTCGTGGGCCGGGCGGACGAGCAGGTCAAGATCCGTGGCTTCCGGGTGGAGCCGGGTGAGGTCGAGGCCGTGGTCGCGGCCTGCGACAGCGTGGGCCAGGCAGTGGTCGTCGTCCGTGAGGACCAGCCCGGAAACAAGCGTCTGGTCGCCTACGTCGTGCCCGCCGCCGGCCACGAGGTGGACATCACAGAGGTCCGGGAGTTCGCGGGCGCCCGTCTGCCGGACTACATGGTGCCGACGGTCATGGTCTTGGACGCTCTGCCGCTCACGGTGAACGGCAAGACGGACAAGGCCGCCCTGCCGGCCCCCGATCCGGGGGCCGGCACGGGCAGGGCCGCGCGAACCGCCACCGAAGAAGTGCTGTGCGCGTTGTTCGCCGAGGTGCTCGGCATTCAACACGTCGGTGCCGACGACTCGTTCTTCGAGATCGGCGGCTCGTCGATCCTGGCGATGCTGTTGGTGTCCTGCGCACGCAAGGCCGGGCTCGTTATCACCGCCCGTCAGGTCTTCGAGCGGCAGAGCCCGGCGGGTCTGGCCGCCGTGGCCGTCGCGGCCGAGGAGGGCACGGTGGCGGCCACCGCCCGCGCCGGGGACGTACCGCCGGCTCCCGTGGGGGCCTGAGCCCGGGCGCGGTCGCGGGCGCGCGGCCTCGGGGCGGGCGTGCTCCCGGCCGGAGGGCGGGGGCGGCGCGGCCTCCTCACGGTGGCGGCTACCGCGGCAGCCACGTGACGCCTCGGTACTGCCGCAGTAGCTGCCGCCGCCGACCTCGCCCGACTTCTAGTCTCCGAAGGAACAGCCCTGCGGGCGGGCGCGGCGTTCGAGACATGCCGTCGCGGTCTTCCTCGGCACGAGTGTCAAGGCGCGCGCCAGCATGAACAGTCTGGAGGAGAACAGTGATTCCCGTGTCGCCGGGGCAGCACAGGCTGTGGCTGCTCGACCGGTTCGAGCACACAGGCTGGACCTACAACATCGTCGTCCAGGCCAGGATGGCGGGCCGGTTGGACATCGCCGCGCTGGACGCCGCGGTCTCGGACGTCATGGCCCGGCACGAGGCGCTGCGGACGAGCTTCCCCGAGGTGGACGGCACGCCGCACCAGCGGATAGCCCCCGCCGAGTCCGGACATCGGCGGCTGCACGTGGTGGAGGTGCGGGACGGCGGCCTCTCCGCGTTGGAGGACAGCGGTCGGCACGTGTTCGACCTGACACGCGAAGTGCCGTTCAGGGCTGTGCTGTTCGAGGTGGCCGACGAGGAGTGGGTGCTCCAGCTGGTGCTCCACCACATCGTGGTCGACGGGTGGTCGGTGCGGCCGTTGATGCGCGACCTGGGGCAGGCGTATCGGGCGCGGTGCCAGGGCGAGGCGCCGGACTGGGAGCCACTGCCCGTGCAGTTCGCCGACTTCGCCCTGTGGCAGCGGGAGGTGCTCGGATCGGCCGACGACCCGCAGTCGCTGCTGGCCGAGCAGCTGGACTTCTGGCGTTCGGTCCTGGAGGGCATGCCTGCCGAGCTTGCGCTGCCCGTGGACCGGGATCGTCCGCAGACCACCACCTATCGCGGCGGTTCGGTGCCGTTCACGACGGGCGCCCGCCTGCACCGCCGGGTGCGCGAGGTCGGCCACGCGTGCGGAGCCACGCCGTTCATGGTGTTCCACGCGGCGCTGGCCGCCCTCTTCAGCCGCCTCGGAGCGGGCGACGACATCCCGCTGGGCACGGTCACCGCCGGCCGCTCGGACGAATCCCTCAACGATCTGGTCGGATTCTTCGTGAACACCCTGACCCTGCGGACGGATGTGTCGGGCGATCCCACCTTCCGTGACCTGATCGCTCGGGTCCGGGATTTCGATCTCCAGGCATTCGACCACCAGGACGTTCCCTTCGAGGCAGTCGTCCAGGCCATGGCTCCCCGGCGTCGGCCCGGCCGGCATCCCCTCTTCCAGACCATGCTGGCCATCCAGAGCCACGAACCGGCCGAACCGGACTTCCCGGGCCTGTCCGTCACGATGGAGAAGGCGGAGTCCATCGAGCTCCACTCGGCCAAATTCGACCTGTACTTCGACCTCGCCGAAACCTGGACGGCGGACGGCGAACCCGCGGGCATCGCGGGACACATCGTCTACGCGGCCGACCTGTGGGAGGAGCGCTCGGTCGCCGCCCTCTCCGAGCGCCTGAACGTCGTACTCGGGGCACTGGCCGCCGACACCGGAACCCGTGTCTCCGAGCCCGACATCCTGCTGCCGTGGGAGCGCGCCATGCTCACCGGCGAAGGGGACGATCCAAGCCTGGGAAGCCACGAGCGCTTCGCAACTTCCCAGCCGCTTCACACGTCGTTCGACGCCTAACGCGCTTTCCAGCGGGGAGCGCGCTTCTCGCTGAAGGCACGGGGACCTTCGATCGCATCCTCACTGTGCATACGTCGTTCTTCCCACGGATAGCGGGTCGCAAATGCTGATTCCAACGACATGGCCGCCGACTTGGTGGCGGCTTCCTTGATCGCGCGGACGGAGAGGGGGGCGCAACGCCGAATGTCGGCGACCCAGCTCTCGACACACTCGTCGAGCTGCTCGGCCGGCACCACCTCGTTGACGAGGCCGAGTTCAAAAGCGCGCCGCGCGTCCATCGGCCGTCCGGTCAGAAGGTGCCCCATCGCGATCTTCCACGGTATCTGCCGGGTCAGTCGGAACACACCGCCCGCCCCTGCCATGAGGCCCAGTTTGGCCTCGGGAAGCGCGAACACCGCCTCCTCGGAGGCGATGACGATGTCGCATGAAAGGGCAAGCTCAAATCCTCCCCCCATGGCATATCCCTGGACCTTGGCAACGATCGGTTTGGCCAGGTCGAACCGTTCTGTCAAACGGGGCCAGCCGGGCTTTCCGCGACTTCCGAATGTGGACGGAGTCGCGGTCCCCGCGCGGTCTCGGCCAGCCAGCTCCTTCAGATCCTGACCCACCGAGAATGCTCGGGAACCGGAGCCGGAAAGGACGGCAACCCACATGTCATCGTCCGCCTCGAAATCATCCCATATCTCGGCGAGCTCCTCATGCATCCCCAGATCCATCGCGTTGAGGACCTCGGGCCTGTTGAGCGTTATCCGCGCAACGTTGTCCTTCTTCTCGTATTGCACTCGTGAAAGTTGCCGCATGGACGTGATTATAGCCCCGGCTCCGGTGGCGGTGAAGCGGGAGTGCAGCCATGTAGGTCTGGAGAGTCTAGCGTGAATTTGGTTGAGGTGTCGGCACCCGAAATCGTGGGTGTGGGTACTGCCGTGCCAGCGACTTCGTATACGCAGCAGGAAATGCTGGATGAGTTCGACATCACCGATCCGCGGGTGCGATCCATCTTCCTGAACAGCGCGATCGAGCGTCGAGGTCTGACGCTGCCGCCGTTGCTGCCGGATGGTTCGCGCGCCACGGAGACCCAGGGCGAACTGCTGCGCAAGCATCTCACCAACGGTCTGTCCATGGGACGGGAGGCGTTGGAAGCGTGCCTGAAGAACGCGAACGCGACATTGGCGGATGTTCGCTACTTGTGCTGCGTCACGACCACCGGAATGCTGACCCCGGGCTTCTCCGCGCTCCTCATGAAGGAGCTGGAAATGGACCGGCATTGCTCGCGTCTGGATGTCGTGGGAATGGGATGCAATGCTGGCCTGAACGCGTTGACGGCCGTGGCCGGATGGGCGGAGTCACATCCCGGTGAACTGGCACTGATGGTGTGTATCGAGGCATGTTCGGCGGCATATGTATTTGACGGGACCATGCGGACCGCCGTGGTCAACAGTCTTTTCGGCGATGGCTCGGCCGCCGTTGCGGTGCGCTCGCCGGGGAACCCGCAGGCGACCGACCGAGGGGAAGTGGAGCTGGTCGGCGACACGCCGGCCCCGGCGTTGCTGCGCTTTTCGAGTTTCATCATTCCGGAAGCAATAGACGCCATGCGTTACGACTGGGATGACACCCATGGAAAATACAGCTTCTACCTTGATCCCGAAGTTCCCTATGTGGTGGGAGCGCACGCCGAGCTCGCCCTCGACCGGCTGCTCGAGGGGACCGGTTTGCGACGCTCGGACATATCCCACTGGGTCGTGCATTCCGGGGGGAAGAAGGTCATCGACTCGGTGCGTGTGAACCTCGGCCTGACCCGTCATGACGTACGCCATACGATCGGCGTACTCCGGGATCACGGCAACGTGTCGAGCGGATCGTTCCTCTTCTCCTACGAGCGACTGGTTGCCGACAACTGCGTCAAACCGGGCGAGTTCGGCGTCCTCATGACCATGGGGCCCGGGTCGACCATCGAGATGGCTTTGGTTGGCTGGCGATGAAAGGTGATTCTGAATTCATGACCACAGAACTTCCCGGCGTAGAAGCACCGGAGGGAATCGGCCTCTTCGCGAAGGTGGACGGGGCACGTACACCGGCGGAACTGACGGCCTTGATCAACTCGGCCTGCGATCAGGCGGAGAAACAGCCTGACGGAACCGCGGTGATCCTCGATCTCGGCGAAGCGCCGGTAGAGCACGAACAGTGGCCCGGCGATGTGACCATCCAGACGGTGAATCGCTGGGAGCGGGCCGTACGGCGCGTGGAGAGCCTCGACGGCATCACCATCGCAGTGGCACAGGGGACGTGCGGCGGGCACGCCCTGGACCTGCTCCTCGCCGTCGACTTCCGTATGGGCGTCCCCGGCCTCCAGCTGCAGCTGCCCGTCAACGACGGCCACATCTGGCCCGGCATGCTGCTCTACCGCCTGGTGCGGCACCTCGGACTGGCGGCGGCTCGACGGATCGTCATGCGCGGCGCCGACCTGTCGCTCGGCCAAGCCCTCGATCTCGGCCTGATCGACCAGGTCGCCGACGACGTGCAGGGCGCCGTGCACGCCGCGACGGCACTCACGGAACGCATGGCGGACCGGGAAACGGCGGTGCGCCGGCAGTTGCTGCTCGAAGCCGCGTCCGTGGAGTACGACGATGCGCTGGGAGCCCATCTCGCCGCCTGCGAACGCGAGTTGCGCAGGCTGCGAAAGGAGCGGCCCGCCGCGTCGGTGCCGGCGGGGAGGTCTCGGGCATGAACGTTGTGGATGCCTCCGACGCGGCGTCGGTGTGGTCGATTCCCGAGCCGAAGTTCATCGATGTTCTCGACAGCGACGCGCAGACCCTGGCCGAGCATGTGGCCACGTGCGAGGCGGTCCTCGACACGCTGCCGCCCCGACCCGGTCGTGACACCTCCCAGCAGCGCCTCGCCGAAGCGGCCTTCGCCGCGTCCAGGTCGGCGCGCCGCGGATTCCTGGCCCTGCACACGGATGCCGTGTACGACGTTCTGACCGAGGGCCGTTCTCGGTACGTGCGTCTGCCGAACCTGGTCCAGGCGGCGGCGGAACGTTTCCCGGGGCTGGTTCCCACCCCGGCCCAGATGGCATCGGAGCGCGTGTTCATCCAGGCCGAGAGGGACGGGCGGGAGATCGACCAGGCCATCTTCTGCGGCGCCGTCCTGCGCTCCCGGGTGGTGGGCACCCACCTCATCGACGCGATGCTGATGCCCACGCCGCGCGCCGAGCAGCTGCTCGGTGACTTCCGCGCGACAGGACGCGTGGAGTTGAAGTCGGTGCACATCGAGCGGCGGGGACACGTGGCCCACGTGACGTTCCGCAACGCGCACTGCCTCAACGCCGAGGACAACCAGCTGATCGCCGACATGGAGACGGCGGTGGACCTGGTCCTGCTGGAGGACCGGGTCAGCGTCGGAGTCCTCCGCGGCGGGGAGGTCGAGCACCCCCGTTACCAGGGCCGACGGGTGTTCAGTGCCGGCATCAACCTCAAGGATCTGCGCAGCGGCGCCATTTCGTTCGTGGACTTCCTGATGGGGCGCGAACTGGGCTACATCCACAAGATGTCGCGCGGCCTCCTGACGGAACCGGCGGGTGTCATGGCGTCCGACCGGTTTACCCAGAAGTCCTGGATCGGTGCGGTCGATTCCTTCGCCATCGGCGGCGGGATGCAACTGCTTCTGGTCCTTGACCGGGTGATCGCCGAGGAGGAGGCGTTCTTCAGCCTGCCGGCCGCGGAAGAGGGCATCGTGCCCGGGCTGGGAAATCTGCGCCTGACGCGGCTGACCGGCGCGAGGTTCGCCCGACAGGTGATCCTCGGCGGTCGCCGCATTCGGATGACCGATCCGGAAGCCGCCTTGGTGTGCGACGACATCGTGCCCGCGAAGGACCTGGACGAGACCGTCGAACGTGCCGCCCGCGAGTTGGGCGCACCCGCGGTGGCGGCGAACCGGCGGATGCTCAACCTGGCCGAGGAGCCGCTGGACCACTTCCGCGAGTACCTGGCCGAGTTCGCGGTCACCCAGGCCGCCAGGGCCTACAGCGCCGACGTCCTGTCCAAGGTGGAGAAGCGCTGGCAGCGTTCACAGTCCCGGGCGTAGAAGGCTCATCCTCATGCGACTGCATCCTTCCTCACTGCACGGCTCACTTAAGGATCCCGTTCTGGGGTCCATCGGGTTCCTCAACGAGGTGATGAGCCGCTTTCCGGAAGCCATATCCTTCGCGCCCGGCGCGCCCCACCCGGACACGCTCGAGGACGTCGACGTCCAGCGGTACGTGGAGGGCTTCCTCGACCATCTCGTCCGCGAGGGGAGGACCCCCGAGCAGGCACGCCGACTGCTTCTCGAATACGGCCCCAGCCGGGGAATCGTCAACGGCATAGTCAGTGACGCCCTGCGCCGGGACCACGGCATCGATGCCGCGCCCGGCGCGCTGGTCATCACCGTGGGCGCGCAGGAGGCGATGTTGCTGGTGCTGCGCGCGCTCTTCCGGCCGGCGCAGGGCGTGCTCGCGGTGGCCAATCCATGCTTCGTGGGCATCATCGGCGCCGCCCGGCTCCTGGACATCGACGTGACGCCGGTACACGAGAGCGCGCACGGGATCGACCTCGACGGTCTTGAGGAGACATGCCGTACGGCCCGCGAGAAGGGCCGGCCCCTGCGCGCGCTGTACGTGGCGCCGGACTTCTCCAATCCGGGCGGTGCCCGCATGTCGCTGCACTGCCGCAGGCGGCTTCTGGACCTCGCGAACCGCGAGGACTTCCTGGTCGTCGAGGACAACGCGTACGGCTTCACGGCGACGACCGGGTCCGAGCTGCCGTCGCTCAAGGCGCTGGACACCCGACAGCGGGTGGTGCACATCGGCACCTTCGCCAAGGTCGCCTTCCCGGGGGCCCGGGTCGGCTATGTGATCGCAGACCAGCAGGTCACATCGTCGAGCGGCACCAAGCTGCTCGCGGACGAGGTGGCGGCGCTGAAGAGCATGGTCACCGTGAACACATCCCCGCTGTGCCAGGCGGTGATCGGAGGGATGCTGCTCGAACACGGCGGCTCCCTGGTCGAACTGAGCCGCCGCAAGTCCGAGATCTACCAACGGAATCTGACCTGTCTGGTCGACGCCCTCGACCGGTACGTCGGTGACGCGCTGCGTCCCGACATCCGGTGGAACCGCCCACAGGGAGGATTCTTCGTCCGGGTGCATCTTCCGGTCCCCGCGGACAGCGCCCTGCTCCAGATCTCGGCCGGGAAATACGGAGTGCTCTGGACTCCGATGGAGCAGTTCTACCTCGACAAGGCCGGCGATCACCAACTGCGGCTGTCGTGCAGCTACCTGGATGTCAAGGACATCGAAGAAGGGGTGCGGCGCCTGGCCGCGTTCTTCGCGGACGAGATCGTGTCGCCGCACCGGGGCCGCACGATGTGAGGTGCGCGCGCAGCGACATCGGGCGAACCGGCCGGACTCCAGCCCAAAGTCCGGCCGGCTCTCGGCCGAGGCCCGGCCGGACCTCGGCTCAAGCCGGCCGGGCTCACCTCGATCGGCCGGGGCTCAGCTCAAGTTGGGCCGCAGCCACTTCTCCACCTCGGCCGGCTCGCAGCCGCGGCGGGCGGCGTAGTCGGCGAGCTGGTCCTGCCCGATGCGGCCGACGCTGAAGTAGCGCGACGCCGGGTGCGCGAAGATCAGTCCGCTGACGCTGGCGGCCGGGGTCATCGCGTACGACTCGGTCAGGCCGATCTGCTCGGATTCGGCGTCGAGCAACCGGAACAGCTCTCGCTTCTGGGAGTGGTCTGGGCTTGCCGGGTAGCCGAGCGCGGGCCGGATGCCGCGGAAGCGTTCCGCGTGCAGGTCCTCGAGGAGCGGGTCGGCGTCGGGCTCGAACCACTCCCGGCGCGCCTTGAGGTGGACGTACTCGGCGAACGCCTCGGCGAGCCGGTCGGCGAGGGCCTTGACCATGATCGCGCGGTAGTCGTCGTGCTCGGCCTCGTACCGGGCGGCCAGCGTCTCGGCGCCGTGGATCGAGACCGCGAAGCCACCGAGATGGTCGCCTGACGGCGCCACGTAGTCGGCCAGGCAACGGTTCGGCCGGCCCATCGGCTTGACCGTCTGCTGGCGCAGCATCGGAAACGTGACGTCGCCGACCACGATGTCGTCGCCCGCGGAGTGTGCGGGCCAGAAGCCGTATCGGCCGCGCGCCCGGAAGGCGTCACTGGCCACGATCTTGTCGAGCATGACCTGGGCGTCGTCGTACAGCTCACGGGCCGGGGGCTCCTCGAGGACCGCCGGGAACTTGCCCTTGATCCCCCAGGCGAGAAAGAGGAACTGCCAGTCGATCAGCTCACGCAGCGCGTCGATCGACGGCGACACACTGCGCGCCCCGGTGAATTCGGGCGTCGGCAGCTCGGAGAAGTCCACCGGCTCGCGGTTGGCACGGGCCTCGGCGAGGCTCAGCTGCGCCGCGCGCTGCCGGTTCTCGTGCTGCTCACGCAGCCGTTCCTGCTCGGCGCGGTTGGCGATGTCCAACTCGGCCGCCCGGTCGGCGTCCAACAGGTTCGACACGACTCCCACCACGCGCGACGCGTCGAGGACGTGCACGGTCGAACCGTCGTACTCCGGCGCGATGCGCACCGCCGTGTGCTGCTTCGACGTGGTCGCGCCGCCGATGAGGAGGGGCAGGGTGAGCCCGCGCCGGCGCATCTCGCCGGCCACCGCGACCATCTCGTCGAGGGACGGCGTGATCAGGCCGGACAGGCCGATCACGTCGGCGTTCTCGGCGATGGCGGTCTCCAGGATCTTCGCCGCGGGCACCATCACCCCGAGATCGACGACCTCGTAGTTGTTGCAGCCGAGGACCACGCCGACGATGTTCTTGCCGATGTCGTGGACGTCGCCCTTGACGGTGGCGAGCACCACCTTGCCCTGGCCGCGTCCGGAGGCATTCTCCTTCTCCATGAACGGCTCGAGGTAGGCGACCGAGCGCTTCATCACCCGGGCGCTCTTGACCACCTGCGGCAGGAACATCTTCCCGGAGCCGAACAGGTCCCCGACGACCTTCATGCCGTCCATCAACGGCCCCTCGATGACATCGAGCGACCGGTCGAACAGCTGCCTGGCCTCTTCGGTGTCCTCCTCCACGAAGTCGACGATGCCGTGAACCAGCGCGTGTGACAGACGCTCCTGGACCGAGCCCTCGCGCCACGACAGGTCGATGGCCCGCTTGGTGGCCGTTCCGGTGACCGTGGAAGCGAAGGACACAAGGCGGTCGGTGGCGTCCGCGCGGCGGTCGAACAGCACGTCTTCGACGAGTTCCAGGAGATCGGCCGGGATGTCCTCGTAGACGGCGAGCTGGCCCGCGTTCACGATCCCCATGTCGAGGCCCGCGCGGACCGCGTGGAAGAGGAACGCCGAGTGCATGGCCTCGCGTACCACGTCGTTGCCCCGGAAGGAGAAGGACAGGTTGGAGATGCCGCCACTGGTCCGTGCGCCCGGGCACCGCTGCTTGATCAGCGGCAGTGCGTCGATGAACGCCTTCGCGTACCCGTTGTGTTCGGCGATGCCGGTGGCCACGGCCAGCACGTTGGGGTCGAAGATGATGTCCTCCGGCCGCATCCCCAGGCGGTCTACGAGCAGGTCGTAGGCCCGGGCGCAGATCTCCACCTTGCGTTCGGCGGTGTCCGCCTGGCCCTGTTCGTCGAAGGCCATCACCACGACGCCGAAGCCGAAGTCACGGATCTGCCGGGCCTGGGCGAGGAAGGCCTCCTCACCCTCCTTGAGGCTGATCGAGTTGACGACGCCCTTGCCCTGCACGCACCGGAGACCGGCCTCGATCACGCTCCACTTCGAACTGTCGATCATGATCGGGATACGGGCCACCTCGGGCTCGGTCGCGATCAGATTCAAGAAGGTGGTCATCGCCTGCTCGCTGTCGAGCAGATCGGCGTCCATGTTGACGTCGAGCAGATTGGCGCCGCCACGGACCTGGTCCAGAGCGACGTCGACGGCGGCCTGGTGGTCGTCCGCCTCGATCAGTCGGCGGAACTTCGCCGACCCGGTGACGTTGGTGCGCTCGCCGATCATCACGAAACCGGTGTCCGCACCGATCTCGAACGGCTCCAGGCCGCTGAACCGGGTCGTGGCGGGCCGCTCGGGCAAGGGCCGCGGGGTGCGGCCCCGCACGGTGGCGGCCACCTGCTCGATGTGTTCCGGCGTGGTGCCGCAACAGCCGCCCACGATGTTGACCAGGTCGGCGAACTCGCCGATCAGCCGGCCGGTCTGCGCCGGTGTCTGGTCGTACCCGCCGAACGCGTTCGGCAGACCGGCATTGGGGTGGCAGGCCACATAGGCGTCCGCGATCCGCGCCAACTCGGCCACGTACGGGCGCATTTCGGCCGCGCCGAGCGAGCAGTTCACCCCGACCACAAGCGGCTCGGCCCGCTCGATCGACCGCCAGAACGCCTCCATGGTCTGGCCCGACAGGGTGCGCCCACTGAGGTCCACGATGGTGGCGGACAGCCATAGCGGCAGCTCGGGAGCGACCTCGCGGGCGGCAGCGAGCGCGGCCTTCGCGTTGAGCGTGTCGAAGATCGTCTCGATCATGAGCAGATCGACGCCGCCCTCGGCCAGGGCAGAGATCTGTTCCGCGTACGCCGACTTGACCTGATCGAAGGTGACGGCCCGATACGCCGGGTCGTCCACCCGCGGCGACAGCGACAGGGTGACGTTCAGCGGACCGACGTTGCCCGCCACGAACCGGCCGCCCACCTCGTTCGCCGCCTGCCGGGCGAGTCGCGCGCCCTGAAGGTTGATGTCGCGGACCAGGTGTTCCAGGGCGTAGTCGGCCTGGCCGATGCTCGTCGCCGTGAACGTGTTCGTGGTGATGATGTCGGCACCGGCCGCCAGGTACTTCCGGTGCACATCGAGGATCAGGTCCGGCCGGGTCAGATTGAGCAGGTCCGGGTCACCCGTCACATCGCGAGTGTGCGACTCGTCGATGACGTCCCCGCGGAAGTCCGCGGGTCGAAGGTCGAGGCCTTGGAGCAGGGTGCCCGAGGCTCCGTCCAGGACCAGAATGCGCTCGCTCAGCAGCCGCCGCAGGGCGGTACCCCCGTCGCCTTGGTCGCTGTACACATCCACTGCCGACACCTCCGTCACGTTCCCGGAGGCGCCCTTGTCGGATTGAGGATGAGCCGAGCGTGGCGGGCCGTGCCCGTTGCAGCGCCTCTCGGCTCTCGTGACCTTATCGAATCACCTGATGCGCCAGAAGACCAGACTCGTCCGGCGCAGTACCGGCCCCTGGGCGCGAACTGCCGCCAGGGCGCCGCTCACGTTGCCGATTCGGGGCCGCCGGGTCTCCTACCGTCCTTGCTCATTGGTTGTGTCGACGGTCATGCGCGAGGTGAAGATCGGTGAGCGCTCTATTCGATGATGCGGACGGCGAGTTTCTCGTCCTGGTGAACGCGGAGAAGCAGTACTCGCTGTGGCCCGCGCTTGTCGACGTGCCGGCGGGCTGGGAGACCGTGCACGGTCGTGACACCCGGCAGAACTGCCTCGATTACATCGAGAAGCACTGGACGGACATGAGGCCGGCGTCCCTTGTCGCCGCCATGGAACAGGAAGCACACAGCTGAATTCGTGTGCGTAGGGCGTATGGGCCGGGAGAAACATGTGATTGTTCGTCGACTTGACGAAGCGCTGTCGGTCGACTGGGGCAACGGCGTGAGTCGCCGTCTTCTGCTCGAGTCCGACGGCATGGGCTTCACCGTGGCCGACACCATTGTGAATGCGGGCACCAGTTCACGACTTCAGTACCTCGACCACCTTGAAGCGGTCTACTGTATTTCTGGAACCGGCGAGATCACGGAGCAGAGCGGCGTGGTCCATCCCATCGGGCCCGGAACCATGTATGCGCTGAACGAACACGATGCGCATTCGATCACCGCGCATGCGGAGCAGGACCTGCATCTCGTGTCCGTGTTCTTTCCCGCCCTGCGTGGGCCGGAGCGGCACGATGTCCGGTCCGGTGCCTATTCGAGCTACTGAGCTGGCACGGGCCGTTCTCGACAAGAAGGAGAAATCTGATCCATGACCGCACGCGACGACTGTACATTGGTGGATCTGAGCCACAAGATCTTCGCTGGGATGGAGACCTATCGAGGGCTGCCCGGGCCTGAGATATCCACACATCTGAGCCGTCAGGAATCTCGCGGTCACTATGCGCCGGGTACGGAATTCCACATCGGTCGGATCTCCATGGTCGGAAACACCGGCACCTATGTGGACAGTCCCTTCCACCGTTTCGAGAACGGCACCGACCTGGCGGACCTGCCGCTCGAGCGATTGGCGCACCTGCCCGCCCTGCGTATCAGCGTCGACCCGGCGAAGCGCGCCATCGAGGTTTCCGACCTCGAGAAGTACGAGGTCTCCGGCCGCGCGGTCCTGCTGCACACCGGTTGGGACCGGCACTGGGGTCAGGAAGAGTACTTCCACGGTCATCCGTATGTCACCAAAGCGGCAGCCGTCTGGCTGGTCGAGCAGGGCAGCAGCCTGGTCGGAATCGACAGCCTCAACATCGACGACACCGACGACTCGGAGCGCCCCGCCCACACCACGCTTCTCGACGGCGGAGTTCCCATCGCCGAGCACCTGACGAGGCTGGAACTGGTTCCTGAAGACGGAAGTCGCTTCTCGGCAGTGCCGGCTCCCGTCGCCGGTTTCGCGACGATGCCGGTACGCGCGTACGCCCTTGTGCCTGCGGCGGAGTGAATCGTGCCCTGCTGGGCGAAGTCGGGAATGCCAGCCTCCCCAGGGTGGCCGGAAGATGAGGGACTAGGGAGCCTGTAATGCCCAAAGTGGCGGTGCTGACGAACGATCTTCAGTACGATCTGGTCAACAAGGACGAGGAACGCAAGGCCGTGGTTGGCGCGGTCATCCCGAAACTGGCCGAGTTCCTGGACACGTTGCGTTCACTTGACGTCCTCGTCGTCCATCTCCAGCTGATCAACCGCCCCGATGACCCGCGGGCGGAGCGTTACAACGGATGGCTGCCGGCGACCGAGGACTCTCCCGGCAACGCGGTGCTCGCCGAGATCGTGGCCGATGGCGACCTCATGGTGCGCAAACACCAGGCGAGCGGTTTCTTCGGAACCGATCTGGACGAGCAGCTTCGCAAGGCCGGGGTCTCCGACCTGATCGTGGTCGGCATGCACACGCAGATCTGCGTCCAGACCACGGCGGCGGACGGCTTCTTCCGGGGCTACAACGTTGTCGTACCCCGGGAGGGAGTGATTTCCATGCGGCAGGAGGATGCGCAGCGGGCGCTCGACTGGATCGCCTCCTTCTGCGGTGGTGTCACCGATATGGAAGATGTCGTCGACCGGGTGCGCGCAGGTCGACTTCACGAACTCATGCCGACCCCGGCTTCTTGAAAGGAGGTCGAGCCGATGTCCGACGAAACAATCAAGCTCGACCACGGGGCCGGTGGAGGGATGAGCCAAGAGCTCATCAACGACGTCATCGCGAAGACTCTCGGCGACGTCTACATCGGGCTCATGGAAGACAGCGCGGATGTCCCCCTCGACACCGCCCGTATCGCGATCACGACGGACTCGTTCGTGGTCAACCCGCTGTTCTTCGGCAATGGTGACATCGGCAAGATAGCCGTCGCCGGAACGGTCAACGACCTGGCGGTGTCCGGGGCGAGGCCCCGCTATCTCACCCTCGCCCTCATCATCGAGGAGGGGTTCGCCATCTCCGACCTGGTCCGTGTGCTGGAAAGCGTGCGGGCCACGGCGCTGGAGGCCGGCGTGCTGATCGTCGCGGGGGACACCAAGGTGGTCCACCGAGGTGAGGCGGACGGGCTCTACGTCAACACCGCTGGTGTCGGTCTGCACGACCGCCCGGAGTTGAAGCTCAGCTCGCGCGGCATCCGCCCGGGCGACGGCGTCATCGTCACCGGAAACCTCGGCGACCACAGCGTGCATCTGCTGTCGTTGCGCGAAGGCCTCGGCTTCGAGACCAGGGTGCTCAGCGACTGCGCCCCGTTGAACGGGGTGCTCGCCGATCTGTTCGACAGGTGCGGAGCCGGCATCCGATGCGTCCGTGACGTCACGCGCGGTGGGCTGGGAACGGTGCTCAACGAGTTCGCCTCGGACTCCGCCGTGGACATCCGGCTCGAGAGCTCCGCCCTTCCCGTCCGGCACGAAACGCGCATGGCGGCCGACATGCTCGGCGTGGACGTGATGTACCTCGCCAACGAGGGCGTGCTCTGCGTCGTCGCCGATCCCTCCGCGGTGCCCGACGTCCTGGAGGTCCTGCGCGGCCACGAAGCGACGGCCAAGTCACAGCTGGTCGGAGAGGCAATCGCCGGCAACGGGCGGGTGTGGCAGCAGGACGAGCAGGGGACACGCACCTCGGTCGACCTGCTGTACGGCGCCCAGCTGCCCCGTCTGTGTTGATCATGTCCGGCCAGCAACGGCTTCGCCGACGGATGAGCGTCCGCGGTGTGGTTCAGGGCGTGGGGTTTCGGCCCTTCGTCCACCGCATCGCGACCGCACGAGGTCTGGGCGGCTGGATCCGCAACGAGAACGGCGGGGTCACCCTCTGTGTGGAGGGGACCGCCGAGGCGGTCGCGGCGTTCACGGAGGCCATGCGCACCGAGGCTCCGCCGTTGGCGGTCGTGGAGGGCTGCGACTTCATCGACGAGCCCATCACCTGCGCAGAACGGGAGTTCCGTATCGAGCGGAGCGTGGCCACAGGGCAGCAGCGGGCCTCCGTACCCGCCGACACGCACGTGTGCGACGCGTGTCTGGCCGAGCTCATGGACCCCGACGACCGGCGCTTTCGCTATCCGCTCATCAACTGCACCGACTGCGGCCCGCGCTTCAGCATCATCAGGGACACCCCCTACGACCGCCCGCTGACCACCATGGCGGACTTCACCATGTGCCCGGTCTGCCAGGCCGAGTACGACTCGGTGACCGACCGGCGGTTCCACGCGCAGCCCAACGCCTGCGCCACGTGCGGCCCACGGGTCACCCTGTCCGGGCACGACGGGGTCAGCCGGGACGAGGACGACGCCGTCGAGGCGGCGGCGAAGCTGTTGGCTGACGGGGCCGTCGTCGCCGTGAAGGCCCATGGCGGCTACCAGTTGATGGTCGACGCCCTCAACGACGAGGCGGTCGACCGGCTGCGCCGGCGCAAGGAGCGGGGCGGCAAGGCATTCGCGGTGCTCGCCAAGGACACGTCCGTACTCAAGGAGTACGCGTTAGTGTCCGACGCCGAAGCAGCCGCCCTCGAATCCCCGGCGCGGCCCATCGTGTTGTTGCGCGCCAGGCCCGACTCGGCGATATCCCGGCATGTGGCGCCGGGGCTCAGCACCCTGGGCGCCATGCTGCCTTCCACGCCTGTGCAGCACCTGCTGCTCGCCTCGGGGCTGTCCGTGCTCGTGGCGACCAGCGGCAACGCCCCGGGAGAGCCGATGGCGACCACCGCTGCGGCGGCGCGGCGCGACCTGGCGCAGGTGTGTGACGCCTACCTGGAACACGACCGGCCGATCCAGTCACGCGTCGACGATTCCATCGTGCGCGTCGTCGACCTGCCCGACGGCCCGCGGCGGCAGGTCATCCGGCGCGCGAGGGGCCATGTCCCGGCGTCGATCACCACGCCGGTCCCGGTGCCCGCCGTGCTCGCGCTCGGCGCCGAGCTGAAGAACACCGCATGCCTGGCCGCCGAGCGCCAACTCGTCCTCTCCCAGCACATCGGTGATCTCAAGTCCGAAGGGAACCTTCAGTTCCTGAGCGAGGCGGTGACACATCTGCGCGCGCTCACCGGGATCGAACCGGGGGCGGTCGCGCACGATCTGCACCCCGACTTCCGCAGCACCAAGCTGGCCGCCTGCCAGGGGCTGCCCATGATCGGCGTACAGCACCACCACGCCCACATGGCCGCCTGCATGCTCGACAACGGCTTGGACGAGCCGGTCATCGGGGTCATCTTCGACGGCACGGGGCTCGGCACCGACGGCACCGTCTGGGGTGGCGAGTTCCTCGTGGGCGACTACCGGGGGTTCGAGCGAAGGGGACACCTCGGGCAGTTCCGCCTGCCCGGCGGCGACAAGGCGGTGACGGAGCCGGA
This sequence comes from Streptomyces sp. NPDC007905, assembly GCF_042959345.1. Classification (NCBI taxonomy): domain Bacteria; kingdom Bacillati; phylum Actinomycetota; class Actinomycetes; order Kitasatosporales; family Streptomycetaceae; genus Streptomyces; species Streptomyces sp. NPDC007905. The sequence continues at coordinate 44,374 of NZ_JBIBKS010000030.1, forward strand.
CCGGGTGGCGGTGGCGCTCCTGGAGGCCGCCTTCGGCGCAGACGCCGTCGAACACCTCGACATCGCAGGGCTCCGGGGCAGGGACCGAGACGAGCGCGAGATCCTGCTCAAGATGGCGGCCCGCGGGGTGAACTCACCCCTGACGTCGAGTGCGGGCAGGCTCTTCGACGGCATGTCCGCGCTGCTGGGTGTCTGTTCACGGATCGGCTACGAAGCCGAGGCGGCCATCAGACTGGAGGAGTTGCTGGACGGCGACCACTCCGCCACGGACCCATGGCCGACCACGCTGTACGTCGCCGAGGACCGGCAAGTTGTCGATGTGCGCCCCTGGGTGCGGGCCGTCGTCGAATCCGCGGGGTCGCACGGGGCGGCCGAGGTGAGCCGGCGCTTCCACGAGAGTCTGTCCCACGCCGTTGTCGAGGTGTGCGCGCGGCTGCGGCGCGAGTCCGGCCTTGACGCCGTGGTCCTGAGCGGGGGCGTCTTCCTCAATCGGTATCTGTCCGTGCGGGTCGCGCACCTGCTGTCCCAGGCCGGCTTCCGTGTCTACACGCACCAGCAGATCCCCATGACCGACGGCGGTATCTCGGCCGGGCAGGCCATGGTCGCCGGGGCGTTGCTGCGAGAGCGGGCCGACGCGGCGCGGCTCGTCGCCGGCTGATCCGTTCGACTCAAGGATGGTCCTTGCCATGACACTTGCCCGCATCGCGGGAACTCTCCGGACTCCGCAGGAGGAGATCCTGTGCGGTCTGTGCGCTGAGGTCCTGAGCCTGGACGTGGTGTTCGGGCACGAGAACTTCGTCGCGCTCGGCGGCGACGCGGAGGCCGGGAGGCGGCTGCTCGACGCCGTGCGTGCGGTGCTGCGGCGTGACGTGAGCCTGGAGGAGCTCCTTCAGGCGCCGTCCCTGGCAGCCGTCGCCGCCCGCCTCGCCCCGCCTCGTCCTCGGGTGCCGGGGAAGACGGCGGCGGGGGAGTGGACGTCCTTGTCCACGGCGCAGGAATCCCTGTGGGCGCCGGGCGGGGCCGACCAGGGCGACGCGGCCCACGTGGCCGTGTGGGTTCGACTCAGCGGGCCGCTGGATCACGACGCCCTGGGCGGGGCGTGGACAGAGGTACTGGAACGGCACGCATCCCTGCGCACCGTGTCCGACACCGATGAAGGAGTGCCGCGCCGAAGAGTGCTCCCCGTCGGCGCGATCGATCCGCGCATCCCGGTGGTCGACTCCGCGGAAGCCGAGCTCGATGGTCTCCTCAGGTCCGAGGTCGACCGTGGCGTACGCCTCGGACAGCAGCCGGGGCGGGCCCGGTTGTTCAGGACGGCAGACGACGCGCATGTGCTTCTGCTCGTGCTTCATCCGATCGTCCGTGACAGCCGGTCGACAGAGGGGGTGATCAGGGATCTCGGGGAGGCGTACGCCGGCCGTGCGCCGGGACTGCCGCCGCTGCCGGTCCGGTACGAGGCTGTGGACAGCCCGCTCGACGAGGGACTCGCCTTCTGGCGCCGCGCGTTGGAGGGGATGCCGCAGTCGCTCGAACTGCCCGCGGACCACCCCCGGCGGACCACCGCCGCATGGCGCGGCGAGAAGGCGCCGATCACGCTGGACGCCGCCCTGCACGCCCGGTTGGTGCGACTCGCCAGGTCGCAGGGCGTGACGCTGTTCATGCTGCTCCAGGCCTCTCTGGCCGCCTTGCTGACGAGGCTGGGGTGCGGGGAGGACGTCCCGATCGGCACCCATGTCTGCGACCGTACGGACGAGGCGACAGAGGATGCCGTCGGCGCCCTGGCCGACACGATGGTGCTGCGCACGGACACGACGGGAAACCCCACCTTCACGGAGCTGCTCGCAAGGGTGCGGGACTGGGACCTCGACGCTTTCGCGCACCGGGGCGTCCCCTTCGGCCGACTGGTCGACGAGATGGGCGCCGCGCGGTCGCCCGCCCGGCACCCGCTGCTCCAGGTGCTGTTGGACGTCCATCGCCACAGCACCGCCCAGGGGCGCACAGCCGGCCCTGACGTACGTCCCGAGGCCGTGGACACCGAGGGCGCCCGATACGACCTGGCCTTCGACATCCACGAGAGCACCGGGCCGGGCCACGCCCCGGACGGCATGTCGGGCACTCTCACGTACTCGGCCGATCTCTTCGATCGCGAGACGGCGCTGTGGCTGGTCCGCCGGTGGGTGTCGGTGCTCGAACAATGTGTGGACCGGCCGGACGTGAGGCCCGCGGATCTGGAAGTCCTGGACCGGCAGGAGGTGCGGCGGCTGCTCGTGGAGTGGAACGACACGGGCACCACGGGCGCGGCAGACTCCCTCATTCACGAACTCTTCGAAGCGCAAGCGGCGTTGTTGCCCGATCACGTCGCCCTGATGCACGGCGACGAGTGGTTGAGCTATGCCGAACTCAACGCGAGGGCCAACCGCCTCGCGCACGCCTTGATCGCACGAGGCGCGGGTCCGGAGCGGCTCGTCGCCCTCGGCATGAGCAGGTCCATCGACCTGGTGACGTCGATTCTGGCGGTTCTGAAGGCGGGTGCCGCCTACGTCACAGTCGACCCGTCCCTGCCCGGCGAGCGAGTCCGGCTGATGCTGGAGGAGGCGGATCCCGCCCTTCTCGTCACGGTCGACGCATGGCACTCGGGAGTCTTCGCGGGCCAACAGGTGCGGAGCCTGGTACTCGACGACGCACACGTCCAGGAGGAGCTGCGCTCACAGCGCGCGCACAATCCGGTCGACACGGACCGCAACGGCCCCCTTGCCAGGGAGAACCTGGCATACGTGTTCTACACGTCCGGCTCGACGGGCCGACCGAAGGGCGTCGCCGTCTCGCACACGGGCGTGAGCAGCCTCGCGTCGACCGTCCGGGAGAGGTTCGCGCTCGGTCCCCACTGCCGGGTGCTGCAGTTCGCGTCCTTCATGTTCGACATGTCGGTGTGGGACCAGTGCATGAGCCTGTTCAACGGCTGCACGATGGTGCTCGTCGAGGACGACCGCCGTGTGGGCCCGGACCTCGTGGACCTCATCACGGAATGCGAGATCACCCATGTGACGCTGCCGCCCGCCGCGCTGGCGTCCATTCCAGAGGACTGGGAGTTTCCGCCCGACCTGGTGCTGATCACCGGTGGCGAGGCGCTGTCGGTCGAGGACTTCCGGCGCTGGTCGAAGGTCGCGACCGTGCACAACTCGTACGGTCCGACGGAGACGACGGTGGTCTCCACCCTGTGGAGCGGCACGGAAGACAGCGTCGGCACGACAGTGCCCATTGGCGGCCCGATCCACAACACCGCACTCCACGTCCTCGACGAGCGGCTGCGCCTGGTGCCGCCCGGGGTGATCGGCGAGCTGTACATCGCGGGGCCCGGAGTGGCGCGCGGGTACATGGCGCGCCCGGACCTCACCGCCGAGCGGTTCGTGGCGGACCCCTTCGGCGCCGACGGGACCCGGATGTACCGCTCCGGAGACCGGGTGCGCAGGCGCCGCGACGGCGTCATCGAGTTCTGCGGCAGAAACGACGGGCAGGTCAAGATCCGAGGCTTCCGGGTCGAACTGGGCGAGGTCGAGGCCACGGCCTTGAACCACCCCCACGTACGCAGTTGCGTCGTGATGCTCCGCGAGGACAGGCCGGGCGACAAGCGTCTCGTCGCCTACGTCGTCACCGACTCCTCCTCGATCGATGTGCCGGAGCTGCGGCGGCACATGCGCGGCAGGCTGCCCGAGTACATGGTCCCGGCGGCGTTCGTGCTCCTCGACGCCTTGCCGCTGGCGCCGAATGGCAAGGTGAACCGACAGGCCCTGTCCAAGCCGGAGTTGGCCGGCTCGCTGGCGACCAGAGCGGTGGCCGGGGCTTGAAGCAAAGGAGAGACATGATCCCCCCGTCGTACGGCCGACAGGTCACCCGGTCGGAGCTGCCGACAGGCCGGGCCGAGACCCTCGCGGAGCCGGAGGGCGCCCAGGACCACGGCCCCTCGCTCGGTGTCCTGTTCGAGCGGCAGGTGGATGTGCGGCCGGACGCGATCGCGGTCGACTTGGGCGACGAGCGGATTCCGTACGCCGCACTGGACGCGCGGGCCAACCGGCTTGCCCACCATCTGCGGCGGCAGGGGGCCGCCCGCGGCACCGCCGTCGGGATCTGTCACGGTCCGGGCCTGGATGCGATCGCGGCACGACTGGCCGTGGTGAAGGCGGGAGCCGCGTACGTCGCCGTGAATGCCGACGATACGGCACAGCCTCTCGTACCACCGCAATTCCCGGTGACCGTCGGCGTGGTGCTCGGCCGCGGAGCCGATCTGGCGCGCCTTCGGGGGCGACTGCCCGCGGGAGTACGCCTTGTCGCGCTCGACGACGACGCGGCCCTGATCGCCGCCGAACCCGATACCCGGCCCTCGTCATGCGTGAGCGGCCGCGACGTGGCCTGCCTGGTGCCCCGTCGAACCCGCGACGGTCAGGTCCTGTGGGAGCTGGTCCCGCACCGTGCCGTGGCTCACCGGTTCTCCGGTCCGCCGTACACGGGCCCCGACGCCGACCGATCGTGGAGCGGGACGCCGCGGCCGGAAGGTTCCGGGGTGGACCGCTGGTGGGCGGCGCTGCTGCACGGCGGGACGTGCACGGTCGCGGAGGACGCCGATCAGGCCGCCGAGCCACCGCACGAGGATCTGTGGCCCCTCCACCGCCCGGCCGGGGTGGGCGGTGCCTTCGTTCTGGACAGCCGCCTGAGGCTGCTGCCCCCTGGTGTGGTGGGAGATCTGTACCTGGCCGGCGAGGGACTCGGTTACGGATACGGTGACAAGCCCTCGTTCAGCGCGGAGTGCTTCGTTGCCCATCCCCTGGGCAACTCCGGCGAACGGATGTACCGCACCGGCGAACGGGCTCGCTGGCGGTATGACGGCTCCGTCGAGCTCGTGCCGCAGGACGCCGAGCCCCAGCCCGAACTGCTGCTGCCTGCCAAGGCGGGGGGTGCCGTCGCTGCTCCTGCCGCGCCGCGTACCTCGCGGCAGGAGATCCTCTGCGGCATCTTCGCCGACATGCTCGGACTGGAAACGGTGGGCGTCCATGACGACTTCTTCGCCCTGGGCGGCCACTCGATCCTCGCGGCCCGCATCGCAAGCCGCGTTCGCACCCTCTTCGGCGTCGAGCTGGACCTGAGCGCCGTGTTCCGGGGCCCGACCGTCGCACAACTGGACGCCAGGATCAGCCAGTCCGAGCATGTGCGGGCCGTGCTGCGTCCCGTGGATCCGCGACCCGCCCTGCTCCCGGCGTCACCGGGCCAGCAGGGCCTGTGGATGGTGGACCAGATCCAGGGCCCGAACGCGTCGTACAACATCCCCATCGCGCTGCGGCTCCAGGGGGCGCTGGACGCCGGCGCGCTCGAGGCGGCCGTGAACGACCTCGTCGTGCGGCACGAAGCACTGCGCACGACGTTCCGCAACCACGACGGCGCACCCCATCAGCACGTCATCCCCGAGGACGGGGCCCGTGTCCACCTGGAGCGTTCCTCGTGCCGGCGCTCCGAGCTCCCGGACGTCCTGGCGGCGTTGGCCGGCCGGGCCTTCGACCTGGGCGACGGACCGCTGATCCGGGCGTTCCTCGTCTCGCTGGACTCCGATGAGCATGTGCTGCTGCTGCTCATCCATCACATCGTCTCCGACGGCGCGTCCCTGGATCCGCTCCTGCGGGACCTGTCGACCGCCTATGCGGCGCGACGCGAGGGTGAGGCTCCGCGCTGGGACCGGCTGCACGTCCAGTACGTCGACTACGCGTTGTGGCAGCGCGAGCTGCTCGGCTCCGAGGAAGACCGCGACAGTGTGCTGTCGCGCCAACTCGAGTACTGGAAGAGCACACTTGCCGGCATCCCCACGGAACTCGACCTGCCCGCCGCACGGCCCAGGCCCGACACCCCCTCCTTCAGGGGCGACCTGGTCCCCGTGACCGTCGGAGCCGACCTGCATCGCGGGCTCGTAGCCCTCGCCCGCCAGCAGGGCGTGACGATGCTCATGGTGCTCCAGACGGGCCTCGCGGCGCTGCTGTCCCGGCTCGGCGCCGGGACGGACGTCCCCATCGGCACGGTGGTCAGCGGCCGGACGGACGAGGCACTCGACAGGCTGATCGGGTTCTTCACGAACACGCTGGTGCTGCGTACGGACCTCTCGGGCAACACGACGATCACCGAACTCCTGGACCGGGTACGGGCGACGGACCTGGCCGCCTTCGCAAACCAGAACGCGCCCTTCGAGCGCCTTGTGGAACTCCTCAACCCGGAGCGGGCCGCGGCACGGCACCCGCTGTTCCAGACGATGCTCGTGCTGCAGGGCCGCAGGCAATCCCAGCCGAACTGGCCGGACGTACAGGTCGAGCCGGTCGAAGTCGGCAACGGGACAGCCAAGTTCGACCTCTCGCTGTGGCTCCACGAGGACTACGTCGACGATGCCCCCGCAGGGCTGGACGGCTCGTTCGAGTACTCCGTCGACCTCTTCGACCGCACGACGGTCGAGGATCTCGCCTCCCGCTTCGTACGCGTTCTGGAAGCGATGGCCACGGCCCCGGACACCCGTCTCGCGCAGGTCGATCTGCTGTCCGCGGACGAGCGGCAGGCCGTGCTCGCGCTGAGCGGCGCCTCGGCGGACGTACCGGCGACCGGGCGGATTCACGAGCTGTTCGAGGCCCGGGCACGGCTGCACCCCGACGCGATCGCGACAGCACACGGTGACCGACAGCTTCGCTACGGTGAACTGAACGCTCGCGCCAACCGGTTGGGGCGCCACCTGCTCGAGGCCGGCGTGACACGAGGGACGTTCGTCGGCGTTTGCCTCGGGCGCGGTCCTGACCTGGCCGTGGCAGCCCTCGCGGTCCTCAAGACCGGCGCCGCCTGCGTCCTCCTCGATCCGACGCTGCCCCATGAGGACATCGCTCGGGTGCTCGACGTGACGGCCGCGCGGGTCCTCGTCACCCGAGCCGGTGACGCGACGTGCGCACGAGCCGAGACGACCGTGAGCCTGGACCAGGACGCCGCGGCCATCGACGCGCGCTCCGCAGCGAACCTCGACGTCGGCGGTCACGCCGGCGATCCGGCGTGTGCGACGGTCACCGCGGTGGCGGCGGGCAGGCCGGAGGTCGTCGTGACCTCGCACCAGGCCGTGGTGGGCACATGTGCCGCGCCGGACCACCACGAGTTCGGTCCGGACGACGTGTACCTGCCGTGCTCGCCCCTGTCGGAGCAGACGTCCGTCACGGAGCTGTTCGGCGCACTGCTGCACGGCGCGCAGTGCGTGCTGCACCCCGGACAGGCCCCCGATCCCGCAGCCGTCGAACTCCTCGTGGCCAGGCACGGGGTCACGGTCCTGCGGCTGCCGGAGGGCCTGTTCAACCGGCTGCTCGACGAGCGTCCGGCGGCGCTGCGAGGAGTGCGGTACGCCCTGATCGGCGCACGGGACGCCTCGGCCGCCCATCCCGCCAAGGCGCTGCGGGACTTCCCGGACCTGCGTGTGCTCAGCGGTTACGGCCCGGCCGAGAACACCGGCCTCACCACCTGCCACGAGGTCGTGGCCGAGGGACTGGAGACGTCGCCCGTACCGATCGGCGTGCCGGTGACGAACCAGCGCGCCTACGTGCTCGGTCCCGGCCTGGAGCTCGTCCCGGTCGGAGGCGTCGGTGACCTGTACGTGGCCGGAGTGGGGCTGGCCCTGGGCTATGCGAATCGGCCGGCCTTGACGGGCGAACGGTTCATCGCGAATCCGTACGGCTCGCCCGGCGAGCGCATGCACCGTACGGGGCGGCTCGCGCGCCGAAGGGCCGACGGTGTCCTGGAGCTTGTCGGTCCGGTGGGCGAGCGGGAAGGGCCACCGGACCCCGGGGCGCTGCCGGACGGGGGAGTCCCCGTTGCGTCCGCCGGGGCGGAGGACAAGCCGCGAACGGAGCGCGAGGAACTGCTGTGCGCGCTGTTCGAGGAGGTCCTCGAAGCCGTCGGCGTCGGCGTCCATGACAACTTCTTCGACCTGGGCGGCCATTCGCTGATCGCGTCCCGCCTGGTGGTGCGGATCAGGAGCCAACTGGGCATCAAGGCATCCGTCGGCGATGTCATGGCGGCCCCCACGGTGGCGGGTTTGGCCGAACGACTGGAGCAGGCTCCCAAGGTCAGGCCCCGTCGCAGGAGTACGACACCGAGCTGACGGGCCGGTTCGCGGGCCCGCCGAAGCCACTGCGGAGGCGGAGCGTCTTGGGGCACTCGTGCTGCCGCCAGGGTGCCGCCCGCGGCTGCCGCTCGGTCAGGATCGGGGAGTTACGGTGAGGGAGGTCATCGTTCGGCGGCGGGCGAAGGCGCCCACGGGGACGGTGACTTCGGCGTGGACGAAGAGGAGCAGACCGTGGCAGGAGCATCGAGCGTCGGCGCCTGGATCCGGCGGTTTCATCCCTCCCCTCAGGCCACTGCCCGCCTCGTCTGCCTGCCGTACGCCGGTGGGGCCGCACCGTACTACTTCCCCCTTTCGAAGGCGCTGTCGCCCACGACGGAGGTGCTGGCGGTCCAGTACCCGGGCCGGCAGGACCGGTTCAACGAAGCCTGCATCGAGGACATAGCGACCCTCGCCGACCGGATCACCGACGAGCTGATCCCGTGGACCGACCGCCCGCTCGCGCTCTTCGGCCACAGCATGGGTGCCGCCGTGGGCTTCGAGATCGCGCTCCGGCTCGAGCAGCGAGGGGTCAAGCCGCTCGGGCTGTTCGCATCCGCGCGGCGCGCTCCCTCGGTCGCCGGTGACCAGCGCCACCACCTGGCCTCCGACGAGGAGCTGGTGGAGGAACTGGTAAGGCTGAACGCCGCCAACGCCGAACTGCTCGCCGACGAATCGCTGTTGCCCCTCGTGCTGCCGACCATCCGCAGTGACTACCGTGCCTCCGAGCTCCACCAAAGCCCGTCGTCCGCGCGGCTGCACTGCCCGATCATCGCCCTGACGGGCGAGGACGACCCCGTGGTGGATGCCGACGGCGTGAAGGACTGGATCCGGCACACCTCGGGCGACTTCCGGATGCGGGTCTTCCCGGGTGGGCACTTCTACCTCGACGACCATGCCGAGGCTGTCCGGCAGGAGATAACCGAGCACATCGCGTCCGCGGCCTGATGCCACGGCGGCGGTGTCTGTGGCTGCCGTCTCTCCGCACAACCGTTCCCGCCCCAGGAGCGCCGGGCCGTCGTGCGCGGGCTGCCTCCGTCCTGCCTCCCCAGCTGCCCGTCCACGCGGACGAACTCGCGTACGGTAGCGCCGCACGAGGTAGGAAGCCCCCTGAAAGGCGCGCCAGGTGACAGGAGACAGCATGACCGACACGGGTGCCGGTGTCGGAGAGCGCAAGCGCCGCAGGGGGGTGCTGCGACACCGCGACTTCCGGTCGCTGTGGATCGGCGAGACCACGAGCAAGGTCGGCAGCAGCATGTCGATCGTCGCGATGCCGTTGGTGGCGGTGATGACGCTGGACGCCAGCACCTTCCTGGTGAGCGCGCTCGCCGCGTTGACCTGGCTGCCGTGGCTCGTGGTGGGCCTGCCGGCCGGTGCGTGGGTCGACCGACTGCCCAGTCGCCGGGTCATGTTGGTCTGCAACGCGGTCTCCCTGGTCAGCCTCGCGAGTGTGCCCATCGCCGCTTGGACGGGTGTGCTGACCATCTGGCAGATGATGATCGCGGCGTTTGTGGCCGGCACCGCGGCGGTCTTCTTCGAGACCGCGTTCCAGGTCTATGTGCCGTCCCTTCTGCGCTCGGAAGAACTGGTCGAGGGCAACGCCAAACTGCAGGGCAGCGCCGCCGCGGCACATATCGCCGGGCCGGGGATCGGCGGTCTGCTCGCCCAGGCCGTCGGCGCGGTGTGGGGAATGGCCGCGGACGCGCTGTCCTTCCTCGTGTCGTCGGCCTGTCTGCTGTCCATCCGGCACGACGGTGGGAGCAAACGGCCGCCCGCCCGCAGGAGCGCGGGTCTCCTGCGGGACATCAGGGAGGGCCTGCGCTTTGTGTTCGGCGATCCCTACCTGCGTATCTTCACGCTGAACGGGGCGGCGGCGAACCTGTCGCTGCAGGGTTTCACGGCCGTCCTTGTGGTTTTCATGGTCAGGGAACTGGACGTCAGCGCCGGTGCGGCCGGCCTCGCGATGGCCGGGACCAGCGTGGGGGGAGTGATCGGGGCGACGATCGCCCCCTGGGTCACCCGCCGTTTCGGCAGCGCGCGCGGCGTGCTGCTCGGTCAGGTGACGGTCCCCTTCGCGTTGCTCATCCCGTTGGCAGGACCGGGCGCGGGACTGACGCTCGTGGTGGTGGGCGGGCTCATCATCTCGCTCGGCGTGATGATCGTGAACGTGGTGAAGCGCAGCTTCGTGCAGGAGTACTGCCCCCGGCCGATATTGGGCCGCGTGGTTGTCAGCATGCAGTTCCTCAACTACGGGGCCATCCCGGTCGGCGCACTGCTCGGTGGCGTCCTGAGCAGTGCGCTCGGGTTGCGCGCCACGGTCTGGGCGATGACGAGCGCCTTCGTACTGACCACTTCGATGCTGCTGTTCAGTCCCATTCGCCGGCATCGAAACCTGCCCACCGCGCCCCCCGAACAGACGGAAGCCGACTGCCGCTCAGTTGCCCGTTAGCCTGCCGACGACGCCGGCGGCGTTCTCCTAATGTCCACGAGGTGACCGAACCGGCAAAAGCTTGTCGCGAGATCGAGCGGGAACTGTGTGACATCTGGGCGGACGTCCTCGGTGTTTCGGTTCAGCCGCACGACGACTTCTTCGATCTGGGCGGGACTTCCCTGAAGGCGATCGGTGCCGTCGCCTCCGCACGCGAGCGGGGTATCGCCCTGAGCAGCCTCGCGGTGTTCCGGAATCCCACGCCCGCGCAGCTGGCCGAGCGGCTCACGGTGGGCACGCTCACTGCCGCGGACCCGACGCTCGACGTCCCGGTGCCCGACGTGCTCAAGGCGCCCGGCTCCGGGGCACAGGCCGCCGGACGGACCCTGAGTCCGCTCGGAGGGGACGACGCGGGCGACCCGCTCTTCCTCGTTCCGTCCGAGCAGTTCTGCGACATCGAACGCGAGGCCGCGTGCGCCTGGGAGACCGGACGCCCGGTGTACGCGCTGTCCCTCCAAGTCCTTCCGGGCGTCCAAGCCGAGTCGGCGACCGTTGCCGGCCTTGCCCAGTGCTTCCTCGATGAGCTCTGCGAGATCCAGGCCGAGGGCCCCTGCCACCTGGCGGGCGTCGGCAGCGGCGCGGTCCTCGCCTTCGAGCTCGCCCGTCAACTGCGCGAGCGGGGGCGGGAAGTGGCCCGCCTCGTAATGATCAAGCCCGCCGCGCTGCCGGAGGAACCGATCGACTTCGACTCCGCGCTGCACCACCGCCTGGCCGTGGTCGCCAAGCGCTTCGGCCTGACCGGTGCGGAGAGCGCGGAGCGGGTCCTCGCTCTGCTGCGCCAGGAGGGTTGGTACGAAGCCGACACCGGGCCGGCGGACCTGGGTCGGCTCCAGCGGATCGCGGCCGGTGTCGCCTGTGCCCTGAGCCGCTACCGGCCGCAGCCCTACGACGCTCCCGTCGTCCTGCTGCAGGACGAGCGGGAGGCGCAGCAGGTCAAGGAGACCTGGGGCACGGTGCTCTCCGACTGCCGGACGCACTGGTTCGAGTACGGACTCGAATGGTTCGGACCACTGCTCCGCGACCCGCGAGTGGCCGAAGTCATGAAGGCGGAGCTGCTCACGTGAGGCGCGTACAGCGACTGCCGTACGGCCTGAACGCCGCGGAAGTCCCGAAGACCGCGGAGTTCCATCGGGTCGGCCGCCTCGAGTCCCGAGGGCATCGACGAGCCAACCACCGCTTTGGAACTGTTCACCATCCACGGAACGAGGCCCGCGGTCGAGCAACGCGACGAGTGCCGCGACACCGAGGTCTCTTCACCCTGTTCACCCGGAGAGCCGCATGATAGGAACACCGGTCAACCGGAAATGGGTCCACAGGCCTCGCCTGGTGACCAAGCCGGATGTGCGTGTGATCTGCTTCCCGCACATCGGCGCCGGTGCCTCCCTGTACAACGAGTGGGCCGAGCGGCTTCCGCATGGCGCCGAACTGTGTGCCGTTCGGCTCCCCGCGCGGGAGAACCGGCTCGACGAGCAGCCCATCGAGGACCTGCCGGACCTCCTCGACACGCTTGGCAGCGTCCTCGCTCCGGTGACGAAGGGCCGGTTCGTGCTGTTCGGACACTGTTCCGGCAGCATGCTGGCCTTCCATTTCGCGCGGTGGCTGCGCGCGCACGGCCGGGAGCAGCCGGAACTCCTCGCGGTGTCGTCGATCGAGGCCCCCTCGGTACGAGTCATCGAGTCGCCGCTGCATCAGATGCCCCGCGACGAACTCTTCGAGCGGGTGATGTCGTTCGGCGGGATGGAGGCCGGCATCCTCGCCGACCCCGAGATGATGGACATCTTCGAGCCCATGCTGCGGGCCGACTGCCGGCTTGTCGAGCGCATCTCGTACGCCCCGGAACCTCCGCTCGACATCCCGATCGTCGTTGCCGGAGGCATGCACGACACACTCGTGAGCTACGAGTCGATGGCGGCCTGGCGCTGGGAGACCACCCGGTCGTTCTCGATGCACATGTATGCGACCGACCACTTCGTGCTGGAAGAGTCCGCCGAACTGATCGGCGCCCTGCTGCGTCCCTGACGCTCTGCTCGGGGCCGCGGCACCGCTGCCTGCCCGCTCGCGGGGCCGCCCACGGTCCCGACGTGCCTGCCCTCGTGCCGAGGCGCCCCTTCATGGCTCGGGGCAGCCACCGGCGTTCTGCCGCCCAAGGTGCCTCAGGCCGCGGGTCGAGCGCACTAGCGTGAGGCAAACCTGACGTCTTGAATGGAACCGAGCGATATCAGGCCATTACGCCACAGGCTCGGGCGAGGAATTGGAGCTCCAGATTGTTCTCACCCTCCGTCAGACAGCAGGGTCTGTGGTTTCTGAGTCGGCAGGAAGGGCCGTCCCCGACGTACAACGTGCCACTCGCCCTGTGCCTTGAAGGGGATCTGGACCGGGAAGCCCTCCGGCTCGCACTGGGTGATGTGGTCGTACGCCACGACACGCTGCGCACGGTCTTCGAGGACGTCGACGGCAACCCCCGCCTGCGCGTCCTCGATCACGAGGACGACGGCGTCGCACTCCCCGTGACCGAGGTCGCCGAGACGGAGCTCGACGCGGCCTTGGTCAGGCTCAGCCGGATACCCTTCGATCTCGGAAAGGACCGCCCGCTGCGCGCCCACCTGCTGGCCATGGGCGAGCGCGGACACGTACTCCTCCTGGTGATGCACCACACAGCCACCGACGGCGCTTCGGTGCGTCCGCTCGTGAAGGACCTCAGCGAGGCCTACCGCGCGCGCACCCAGGGGAACGCGCCGGACTGGGAGACGCTCGCCGTGACGTACGGTGAATACGCCGAGTGGCAGCGTGAGGACCTCGGCAGCCCGTCGGACCCGGAGAGCGAGGCCGCCCGGCAGCTGTCGTACTGGCGTCAGGCGCTCGCCGGTCTGCCCGAGGAAGCCCTGATCCGGCCGGACCGCCCGCGTCCCGCCGTCGCATCGCACCGGAGCACGACCCATACCGTCGGCTGCTCCCCGCAGCTCCACGCCCGGCTCCTGGAGATCGCCAAGGAGACCGGCACCACGCTGTTCATGGTGCTCCAGGCGGCGACCGCCGTCCTGCTGTCCCGGACCGGCGCGGGCGAGGACGTCCCGATCGGTGTGCCCGTCGAGGGCCGGGACGACGAGGACCTCGAGGACCTGGTCGGCTTCTTCGTCAACAGCGTCGTGCTGCGGACGAACACCGCGGGCAACCCGTCCTTCCGCGAGCTGCTCCAGCGGGTCCGCGACACCGACATCGCCTCCTGGTCCCACCAGGACGTGCCGTTCGACTGGGTCGTCGAGGACCTCAACCCCGAGCGATCCCGCCAGCGCAACCCGCTCTTCCAGGTCCTCATGACCGTGAAGGACTCCGACCCGGGGGCGGTGGAGATGGCCGCCGGGCTGAGCGCCCGTATCCGCCCGGTCGACCTCGGCACCGCCAAGTTCGACCTCTCCATCGGCTTCACCCCGGAGCGCACCGCGCACGGCATCCCGGACCGCCTGGTGGTCGAGGTCGAAGGCGCCACCGACCTCTACGAGGAGGCGACGGTACGCGCCGCCGCCGAGCGTCTGGCCCGGGTCCTGGAGGCGGCGGCAGCCGACCTCGACCGACCGATCCAGGACATCGACCTGTTGGACGCGCGAGAGCGCCGGCACGTGCTCACCGAGTGGAGTGGCACCCTCGGCGCCCACCCCGCCGTCACGCTCACCGAGCTGTTCGAGGCCCGGGCGGCGGACAGGCCTGACGCCGTGGCCGTCGTGGACGGAGCCGAACGCATCACCTACCGCGAGCTGAACGCGCGCGCCAACCGCCTCGCGCGGCTGCTCAGGGCGCGTGGGGCGGGCCCCGAGGAGCGGGTCGCGGTGCTGCTGCACCGCTCCGCCGACCTGGCCGTCGCCCTCCTGGCCGTCCTCAAGACGGGTGCGGCCTACCTGCCGGTGGACCCGGCCTATCCGGCGGAGCGCGTCTCGGTCATCTTCGAGGACGCGCGGCCCGCCCTGGTCGTCACGTCGGAGTCCGCGGCGGATCTGCTGCCGCCGACGGCGGCGGCGCCGATCCAGCTCGGTGACGAAGGCGTCGAATCCGATCTCGTCGCCCAGAACCCCGCCGACCTCACCGACGCCGACCGGATCGCACCGCTCGACTCCCGGCACCCCGCCTACGTGATCTACACCTCCGGTTCCACCGGCCGCCCCAAGGGCGTCGCCGTCCCGCACGCGGGCGTGGTCGCGCTCCTGGACGCCACGCGTGAGCAGTTCGCCTTCGACGGCGACGACGTATGGTCGTGGTTCCACTCGTACGCCTTCGACATGGCGGTGTGGGAGATGTGGGGCGCCTTCGCGTACGGCGGCTCCCTGGTCACCGTCCCGTACGAGGTGTCGCGCTCACCGCGGGACTACCTGGCCCTCCTCGCCGAGGAGAAGGTCACCGTCGCGTGTCAGACCCCGTCGGCCTTCTACCCGCTCATCGTGGAGGAGGCCAGGAGCACGCCCCAACTCGCCCTGCGCACCGTCATTTTCGGCGGTGAGGCACTCGACCTCGCACAGCTCGGCCCCTGGTACGACCGGCACCCGGACGACGGCGTGACCCTGGTCAACATGTACGGCATCACCGAGACGACCATCCACACCACCTATCTGGCCCTCGACGCGCGCACGGCGGCCCAGTCGCCGGGACGCAGCCTGGTGGGACTGCCGGTCGCGGGCCTGCGCACCTTCGTCCTGGACGGCCGGCTCCAGCCGGTACCGGTCGGCGTGGTGGGCGAACTGTACGTGGCGGGACCGCAGTTGGCGCGCGGCTACCTGAACCGGCCGGCCCTGACGGCCGAGCGGTTCGTGGCCTGCCCGTTCGAGAACACCGGCGAGCGCATGTACCGCAGCGGCGACCTGGCTCGCTGGACCCCGCAGGGGCAGCTGGAGTATGTGGGCCGCGCCGATCACCAGGTCAAGATCCGCGGCTTCCGCATCGAACTGGGCGAGATCCAGGCCGCGCTCGCCGAACAGCCCGACGTCGTACGCAGCGCCGTGATCGTGCGCGAGGACACACCGGGCGACAAGCGCCTCGTCGCCTACGTCGTGGCCGGCGAGGCCGGGGTGTCACCCAGCGATGTCCGCGGCCGGTTGCAGCGCCGGCTGCCCCACTACATGGTGCCGACGATCGTGCCGGTCGACGACCTGCCGCTCACGGTGAACGGCAAGCTCGACCGCAGGGCGCTTCCCGCGCCGGGTGCCGCGGGCCGGGCCGGCGACCGCTCCCCGATCACGACCCGCGAGCAGATCCTCTGTGAGCTGTTCGCCGAAGTGCTCGGCCTGCCCCTGGTCAACCCCGAGGACGGCTTCTTCGAGCTCGGCGGTCATTCGCTGCTCGCCACCCAGCTGGTCAACCGCGCGCGGGCGGTCCTGGGTGTCGAGCTGCACGTGCGGGAGGTGTTCGAGCATCCGACCCCCGCCGATCTGGCCCGGGTGGCCCGGGAGGCCACCGCGGACCGCCCGGCGCTCGTCCCGATGGAGCGGCCGGAACGCGTTCCGCTCGCGTTCCAGCAGCAGGGCCTCGGGTTCCTGCAGCGGTTCAACGGCCTCACCAGTGCCTACAACAACCCCTACGCCCTGCGGCTCACCGGTGAACTGAACCCCGAGACCCTGCGGCTGGCCCTGCAGGACGTCATCGACCGGCACGAGATCCTGCGTACGGTGTACCGGACCACCGACGGCGAACCCCACCAGGTCCTTCTCGACCACCGCACCCAGGCACCGGACTTCTGGCAGGAGCGGGAGTGCGACCCCGACGGGCTCGACGAGCTGCTCCGGGCGGAGGGGAACCGGCCCTTCGACCTGTCCGCCGAACTGCCGCTGCGCGCACTGCTGCTGCGCACGGGACCCGAGGAGCACGTGCTCCTGCTGGTCTTTCACCACATCGCCGCGGACGGTTGGTCGGTCGATCCGCTCTTCTCCGACCTCGCCACGGCCTTCGCCGCCCGCGTCGGCGGGAAGGCCCCGGAGTGGCGTCCACTGCCCGTCCAGTACGCCGACTACGCGCTGTGGCAGCGGGCCCTGTTCGCGCCGGACGTGCGGGACCGCCACCTCGACTACTGGGTGCGGACCCTGCGCGACCTGCCGCGTCAGCTGCCGGTCAACACCGACCGGCCGCGGCCGGACACGGCGGGGCAGCACGGCGCCCACGTGGACATCGCCATCGACGCCGACCTCCACGCCAGGCTGATCGAACTGGCGCAGAACCATCGCGCCACCCTGTTCATGGTGCTGCACGCCGCCTTCGTCGGCCTCCTTCACCGCAATGGCGCCGGCACCGACATCCCCATCGGCATCAACGCCTCCGGCCGCGACGACGATGCCCTGCGCCACCTCATCGGCATGTTCGTCAACACCCTGGTCCTGCGCGTCGATGCGGGCGGCGAGCCGACGTTCCAGGAGCTCCTTGAACGCGTGCGCGAGACCGACCTCGACGCCACCGTCCACCAGGACGTGCCCTTCGAGCAGGTCGTCCGGGCGGTGAACCCGCCGCGCACGGCCGCCCCCAACCCGCTCTTCCAGGTGATGTTCAGCGTCGGCACCAAACAGGCGGCCCTCGACACCCGGCTGGCGGGGCTGCACACGGAGGTGACCGCTCTGGAGACCACGGCCCCCAAGTTCGACCTCACCCTGAACCTGACGCAGCACCGGACGGCCACCGGGAAGCCCGGCGGCATCACCGGAGAGCTGCAGTACGACACGGCTCTGTTCGACCACACCACCGCCCAGGCCATGGTCGAGGAGTTCACCTCGCTCGTGGCCGAGTTCGAGGCCGACCCGTCGAGGCCGATCAGCGGGCAGGCCGCCCCTTCGGGGAAGGCGTCCGTCACCACCAAGGCCCCCCGGCAACCGGCGGCCCCGCCCGGCGGCGGACCCGGCTCGCAGACACGGACAACGGCGGCGCCCAACGCGTACACGCAGGTGGTCGCGGAGATCTTCGCGAAGGTCCTCGGGGTGCCGTCCGTGGGTCCCGAGGAGAACTTCTTCAACCTCGGCGGCTATTCGCTGCTCGCCGCCGAACTCGTCGAAGAGCTGCGGTCCGCGCTCGGCGTTGACGTCTCCATCCGAGACCTCTTCCGCGCGCCGACCGTGGCGGGGCTCATCGAGCAGACGCGCATGGGCGAACAGTCACGGAACACCACGTTGTTGCCCCTGCGGACGTCCGGTGATCGCCCGCCGCTGTTCTTCGTCCATCCTGCGATGGGCCTGAGCTGGTGCTACAGCCACTTCCTGCCGCACGTACCGGCGGACCGTCCGGTGTACGGACTCCAGGCCGGGGGAGAGACGACGCGGCCGGCCACGGTCGAGGAGATGGCCGACGCCTACCTGGACTCGATCCGCGAAGTGCAGCCGCATGGCCCTTACCATCTGCTCGGCTGGTCCTTCGGCGGGCTGGTCGCCCACGCCATGGCGACCCGACTGCAGCAGGACGGCGAGGACGTGGCGCTGCTCGGCGTCCTCGACGCCTACCCGGCCGACCCGACGGCCGGCCAGGTGGCCCCGGACCTGCGCAAGGCCGTCGCGTCGCTGCTGCACGATCCGGCCGTCCTCACCGACGAGCACGAGATCCGCGACACCGCGGAGGCCGTGAGGTTCCTGCGCGACAAGGACCTCATCCTCGGCTCGTTCGACGACCGGACGATCCACACGGCACTGGTGTCGACCACCCACCATGTCGCTCTCGCCTACGAGTTCACCCCCCGCCGCCACAGGGGAGACCTGTTGCTCTTCCGCGCGATGTCCGACATCCACGGAGCGCCCCCCGCCCCGCAGGTGTGGGAGGCATACGTGGAGGGTCGGGTGATCGACCACCAACTGGACTGCGGACACCAGGAGATGAGCGAGCCCGGCCGCGCCGTCGAGATCGGCGCCGTCATCAGGCGGGCCCTGTCCGAGTCGAGCGTGCCCACGACCGACGGTTTGCCGGTCGGTGACGACCAGGAGAGAGCCACCGCATGAGCAACCCACGCGCTGTCACGCTGATCTGCCTGCCCTTCGCAGGCGCGGGCGCTTCCTTCTTCCGGCCGTGGCAGGCACTGGCCGACGACCACACCGAGGTCGTCGCGGTGCAACTGCCCGGCAGAGAACGCCTCATCGACGAGGAACCGCTGCGCACGGTGCCGAAGGCGGTCGAGTGGCTCTGGCCCGGCATCACCGAGCGGCTCGACCGGGCCGACGCGCCCTGCTCGACCGTCCTGTTCGGCCACTGTCTCGGAGCCGTACTGGCCTATGAACTCGCCTGCCGGCTCACCGACAGCGGCCGGCCGGTGGCCGGTATCGTGGTGAGCGGGTCACCCGGCCCATGGACGGCCCGCGACTTCCGGGGCCGGGCCACGGGGCAGCCCGACGACGAGTTCATCCGACGCGTCGAGGAGTACTCCGGCTACTCGCACGGCGCGCTGGCGGATCCGGAGATGCGCGAACTCCTCCTGCCCTCGTTCCGCGCGGACGTGGAGATGGACGAGAACTACCGCGCGGACCACGACACGATCCTCGATGTGCCCATCACCGCGATGCGCGGGCACGACGACCATCTCGTCGGTACGGACCTGGCCGGCGAGTGGGCGGCGGCGACCACGGCGGAGTTCACCCTCGCCGAGGTGTCCGGCGGGCACATGTACTTGACCGAGACCCCCGAGCACGTGCTGCGGCAGGCCGCCGGGCTCGGTCTCGTGACGTCCCGCGGCGCGCGCAAGGGTGCTCACTGACATGCGCCTCGCAGGAAAGGCGGCCGTCATCACGGGCGCGGCCCGCGGCCTCGGACGGGCGTGCGCGGTCGCGTTCGCCCGCGAGGGAGCCGGTGTGCTGCTCGTCGACATCGCCAAGGACCTGCCCGGGGTGCCGTATCCGCTGGGCTCCGCAAGCCAGTTGGCGCACACTGCACAGTTGTGCCGCGCCCAGGGCGCGGTCGTTGTGACGGCGGAGGCCGACGTACGGGACACGGCGGCGGTGGACGACGTCGCCCGCACCGCCCTGGATCGCTTCGGCCGGATCGACGTGCTCGTGAACAACGCGGGCATCGCCGCTCCTTCGGGAAAGTCCGTCCATCGGATATCCGAGGAGGAGTGGCAGCTGATGCTGGATGTGGACCTGTCCGGGGCGTGGCGCATGACCAGAGCGGTCGCCGAGGCGATGACCGCTCGTCGCAGCGGCAGCATCATCAACGTGGCGTCCACCGCCGGGCTCGTCGGCTACCGCAACTTCGCCGGCTATGTGGCGGCCAAGCACGGCCTGATAGGCCTGACCAAGGCCGCCGCACTCGACTACGCGCCGATGAAGGTCAGGGTCAACGCGCTGTGTCCCGGGTCGGTGCGCGACGCGGAATGGGTCGAGGGCCGGATGCTCACCGAGATCGCCCGGGCGCTCGACGTGCCGGTCGGCGAACACGAGGCCACGTTTGTCCAGGCCCAGCCGATGAATGCGCTGATCGAGCCCGAGGACGTCGCCGAGACCGCGGTGTGGCTCGCCTCGGACGAATCCCGCCAGGTGACCGGAGCTGTGATCACCGTTGACGGAGGGTTCACGAGTCGATGAGCGCGGAGTTCTGCCACAGCCTTCTGGTGCGGCTGCCCGGGAAAGTCGATCCGAACGCGCTCGCCGAGCGACTCGCCTCGATCATCCGTGCTCGTCCGGCCGTGGAAGGTCACATCTCGCCCGCGCTGTGGATCGAGCGGGCGCCTCAGGACGACGAGGCGATACGACGCCGACTCGACGCCGAGCACGCCTTCCCGGTGACCCCGGAACAGGGACTGAGAGCGGTGCTGCTGTGCCGGTACGACGGACGGGCCGACCTCGTCCTGGTCGCACACCGGACCGCCGCCGACCGGCGTTCGCTGCGGCTCCTCGCCGACCTGGTCGCCGGTGAGAAGCGAGAGCTCTGCTGGTCGGCCGACGCGCCGGCCGAGCGGAATCCGGTCCCGACCGGCACGCCCGCGTGGGCGGGCAGGGGCTCGCACGCCGGCGGGGGCGTGCACGAGCTGAGCGGATCAGGGGCGGCGGGCGGCGACCCGGGCACCTGGCTGGCGGCGCTCGCCACGGTCTTGGCGCGCTACCAAGACGGTGAAGGATCGATGGCCGCCGTGCTGCCCGCAGTGGACCGCCCGGAGCTCGCCCTCGGCGGATTCGATTCCGTTGCGCACTACGACATCCCGGCATCCCGGGGCAGCCTCGCCGAGGTGGCGGCCCACTTCAGGTCGTCCGCCGAGCCGGCGTCCGCCCCTGCCCCGGTCGGGCTCGTCTGCGACGCCTTCGGCAGCTTCGACACCGAGCACGAGTCGGCCGGCATCGAGCCCGAGGCGGGGCACGGCGCGTACCGCGCCTGGCTGAGGCCACCGTTCCCGCTCACCATCGAGGTCGGGCCGACCCGCTTGCGGTACGCCCACGACGAGACCATCGCACCGGGGATGGCCGCCCAGTTCGTCCGCCATCTCGCCGCCGTGCACCGGCAGGTGCTCACCTCTCCGGATCTGCCGGCCGATGAGGCGGAGTTGTTCGACGAGCCGGAGAGGCGGCGCATCCTCGCCCTGGGAGACTCCGCGCCACTCGCGCCCGGCACGGCCGGGTGCATCCACGACGTGTTCACCGCGCGGGCCGCCGAGCGGCCGGACGCGGTCGCCCTGTCGTACGGGCAACACCATGTCACCTACCGGGAGTTGGACGAGCTCTCCGACCGCCTCGCCCACGGTCTGCGGCAGATCGGTGTGCGCGAGCGAGACCGGGTCGGCATCTCCCTGGAGCGCTCCGGCGGGCTCGTCGCGGCGATGCTCGGGGTCTTGAAGGCCGGCGCGATCTACGTCCCCATGGACCCGTCCTATCCCGTGGAGCGGCTCGCCTACACCGCGACGGACGCCGGGATCGGCGTCGTTGTCACCACACGGGACGAGTTCCCCGCCGACGCGCGCCTGGTCAGCCCCCAGAGGCTGGAGGAGCTGGGTGCAGGCGTCGCTGCGGACGGACCGCCGGCCGTGGCCGCGACGGCGACGGATCCTGCGTACGTGATCTACACCTCGGGCTCCACCGGCCGCCCGAAGGGAGTCGTCGTCCCGCACCAGAACGTGATCGCGCTCCTCGACGCGACGCGCGACGAGTTCGAGCTCGCGGCGGCGGACGTCTGGACCCTGTTCCACTCCAGCTCCTTCGACTTCTCGGTCTGGGAGATCTGGGGGTGCCTCCTGACCGGGGCACGGCTGGTTGTGGTGCCGTTCTGGGCGTCACGCTCGCCGGAGGAATTCCACGACCTCCTCGCCGACGAGCGGGTCACGGTCCTCAACCAAACCCCGTCCGCGTTCATCCAGCTGTCCGACGTGGACCGGACACGTCCGCGGGAACTCGCGGTGCGACTGATGATCTTCGGCGGGGAGCCGTTGGACACCGGGCTGCTCCTGCCGTGGTTCGACAGGCACCCCGAGACCCACTGCCGCGTCGTCAACATGTTCGGGATCACCGAAACCACGGTGCACGTCACGGCCCAGACCGTCACCCGCCGACTCGCCCTCGAGGCGTCCCGGTCGGTGGGCAAGGCGCTGCCCGGCTGGCAGGTGCGCGTCGTCGACACCGCGGGGCGGCTGGTGCCGCCGGGGGTCGCCGGGGAGATCCACGTCGGCGGGGCCGGCGTCGCACTGGGCTACCTCAACCGCCCCGAGCTCAATGCCGAACGGTTCATCACCGACCCGTTCCGTGACGAGCGCTCCGGTGACGACGCGTCCGGTGGCGGCCCGTGCGACGACCGTCGGCTCTATCGAAGCGGTGATCGCGGACGGCTCCTGCAGGACGGCACCCTGGAGCACGTGGGCCGGATCGACAACCAGGTGAAGATCCGCGGATTCCGCATCGAGTTGGACGAGATCCGTTCGGTCCTGACCGAGGACCCGGCGGTGACCGCGGCGGCCGTCGTGGTGCGGCCCGGCGACGCGGCCACGGCCGGCATCGACGCCTATGTGGTCCTCGACGAGTCGTCCACCGCCGAGGTGCGCAGGCGCGTGGGCCGCATCCTTCCCGACTACATGGTGCCCACCTCCGTCACCGCCGTGCCGTACCTTCCGTTGACGCCGAGCGGCAAGGTCGACACGAGCCGACTGCCCGCTTCCACTATGCCGAACGGCGCGGTCGCCGACCGCCGCCCTGTGAGCGGGACGGGGCAGTCCGCCCAGGTCCAGAAACCCGAACAGCCGGGCAGTCCGGGCGAGTTGGGGCGGGACGACGCCCTCATCGGGGGCCTGCAAGAGGTGTGGAGCGCCGTACTGGGCCTGGAGGTCGGGCCCGACGACGACTTCTTCGACCTCGGCGGAAACTCGCTGCTCGCCGTACGCCTCGCCGCCGCCTCGCGCGAACGCGGAATGCCGGAGCTGTCCTTGCGGGAGCTGTACCGCCATCCGACCATTCGCGGGCTCGTCGAGGCGGTCCGTTCCCAGTCCGCGCCGTGACCCGAGGGGCGACGGCCGGTCGGGCCAACTGCCGCCCGGCTGCCGCCGATGACGCCGGTGGCGCCGGTGCGTGGTTCTAGCTTGGACCGTACTGAACGGTGCCCGTGCCCTGACGACGGCAGAACTGTCGACAAGTAGTGATGGTGAGCGTGAACAACGAATTCCAGCAGGGGCTCCGCGAGGTGTTCGCGGACATCCTGGGCGTGGCTGGCGTGGAGGCGCAGGACTCGTTCCTCGCCCTGGGCGGCGACTCGCTGACGGCACTCCAGCTGAGCAAGCGGATACGCGCCCGGTTCGACGTGGACCTGAATGTACGGGACGTCTTCGACGCTGAGACCCCTGCCGCCTTGGCCGCCCTGCTCGCCGGGGCGCGAGCCGGGCGGCCCCAGGACCCGCCGCCCGACGCGCACCGGGACAGCGCCCCGCTGAGCTTCGCCCAACACGGCGTGTGGTTCCGCGAGCGACTCGAGGGACCCGGCGGCGACTTCAACGTGCCGCTCGCGCTGCGGCTCAAGGGAACCCTCGACCGTGACGCGCTGCGCGTCGCCCTGGACGACGTGGTCGCCCGACACGCGGCGCTGAGAACCGTGCACCGCGCCGTCGACGGCGTGCCGACGCAGCATGTGGTCGAGGCACGCGCCGGGTTCCAGTTCGAGCGGGTCGCGCAGGAGGCACTCGACGCGCGCCTCGCCGGCCTCGCCGCGTACACCTTCGACCTCACCACCGAGATCCCGCTGCGGACCTGGCTCCTGCAGACGGGCCCCGAGGATCACGTCCTGCTGTGCCTCGCGCACCGCATCGCCGTGGACGAGACATCCCTCGGACTCCTGACCGTGGACCTCCACACGGCCTACTCGGCTCGCCTCGCCGGCGCCGCCCCCGAATGGCCACAACGGGCCGCGCAGCACCTGGACTTCGCGTTTCGGCAGCGGAACCGGGCCAGTACGGACCCGCTCGACACGTCCCGGCTCACGGAGCGAGTCAAGGCCCTCACCGGCATGCCGGACGAACTGGCCCTGCCCTACGACCGCCCCCGGCCGGCCGTCCTGTCGCACCGCGGCGAGGAGACGCGGTTCCACCTCGGGGCCGAGGCCCACGGAAAGCTTGCCGAGTTGGCCCGGGAACGGCACGCCACCCTCTTCATGGTGGTCCAGGCCGCGGTGGCGACCGTGCTCGGCAAGCTCGGCGCCGGCGACGACATCCCCCTCGGCACCCGGGTCACAGGCCGCGTCGACGCCGCCCTCGACGAGGTCGTCGGCCGGTTCGAGAACCTGCTCGTCCTGCGCACCGACGTCTCCGGCGACCCGAGCTTCGCCGACCTGGTGTCCCGGGTCCGGGAGGCGGACCTCGACGCCTACGCCGACCAGGACATCGCGTTCGAGCAGCTGGTGCACGCGGTCAATCCGCCCCGCTCGCAATCCCGGCACCCCCTCTTCCAGGTCCTCGTCACCACCGGGCCGAGCGCACCGGCGATCCGTCTGGCCGGCCTCGAAGCACAGCGGCACGACCGGTGGCGCGCTCCGGTCCGGCACGACCTCACGGTCCACTTCGAGGCGCGGCACACCGCGGACGGCACCCCCGACGGCCTCGACGTCGCGGTCGGCTACAGCACGGACCTCTTCGACCGGGACACCGCGCAGGCCCTGGGCGAACGGCTGCTTAGGGTGCTCACCGCCGCAGCCGGCGACCCACTGCGCAGGCTCGGCGAGATCGACGTACTCGATCCGGCCGAACGGCATCGGCTGCTGGTCGAGTGGAACGACAGGGCGACGTTCGAGGTCCCCCGCGTCACCCTGCCCGACATGCTCGCGGCCCAGGCCGCCCGCACCCCCGATCTGCCCGCCGTACAGATGGACGACACCGTTCTCACGTACACCGAACTCGACGCCCGGTCCAACCGCCTGGCCCGGCACCTGGTCGCCCACGGTGTCGGCCCGGAGACCGTGGTGGCGCTCGCGATGCCCCGCTCCGTCGACGTGATCGTGGCCCTGTGGGCGACGCTCAAGGCCGGCGGCGCCTATCTGCCCATCGATCCGAGCTACCCCACCGACCGCATCGAGTTCATGCGTGAGGACGCCAAGCCCGTCCTCACCCTGACCGAACCCGTGGACGTCGACCACCTGCCGGCGACCGGCATCACGGATGCCGACCGCCTCGCGCCGCTGCGCCCCGAACACCCCGTCTACGTCATCTACACCTCCGGCTCCACCGGCCGCCCCAAGGCCGTCGTCATGCCGGGCCACTCCCTCGTCAGTCTGCTCACGTGGTACGAGACCACCCTCACCCCGGGCCGGATGGCGCAGTTCTCCTCGCTGAGCTTCGACACCTCCGCCTTCGAGGTCCTCTTCGCCACCCTCAGCGGCGGCTGCCTCGTGGTGCCGCCCGAGGAAGTGCGGCGCGACATCGATCTGTTCGCGCGCTGGCTGGTGAACAACGATGTCCACGACATGAACCTGCCCAACCTCGTGCTCGACGCCCTCTGCGAGGTCGCGGAGCGCACCGGCATCGAGCTTCCCGAGCTGCGGATGATCGCCCAGGGCGGCGAGGCGCTGACCCTCTCGCCGCGCCTCATGCGCTTCTTCGAGCCGCCCCGGCGCCGACTCGACAACTACTACGGGCCCACCGAGACCCATCTGGCGATCGCCCACTCCTTCCCGGCGGCGCCGGCCGACTGGCCCGACGAGCCGCTGCTCGGCAGGCCGATCGGCAATATGCGCGGGTACGTGCTCGACGGCCGGATGCAGCCCGTGCCGGCCGGTGTCGTGGGCGAGCTGTACCTGGCGGGCGAACAGCTCTCTCGCGGCTACCTCAACCGGCCGGGCGCGACGGCGTCCCGCTTCGTCGCCAACCCCTTCGACCGGCCGGGCAGCCGGATGTACCGCACCGGCGACCTGGTGCGGTGGCGCAAGGACGGCCACCTGGTCTTCCTCGGCCGGGTCGACCACCAGGTGAAGATCCGCGGCTTCCGCATCGAACTCGGCGAGATCGAGGAAGCGTTGCGCCGCCATCCCACCGTGGCGCAGGCCGCGGTGCTCGCCGTCGAGGACCGTCCCGGCACCAAGCGCCTGGTCGCCTATGTGGTATCCGAAACCGGCCCGGTGGACCCCGCCGCGCTGCGTGCACACGTCGCCGAGACGCTGCCCGACTACATGGTGCCGTGGGCGTTCGTCCAACTCGACGAGATGCCGCTCAACCCCAACCGCAAGCTGGACCGCAAGGCCCTGCCCGCACACCAGGGCCACACCGCGGGGCGTGCCCCGCGCACCGCCATCGAGAAGGCGCTGTGCGGGATCTACGCCGAAGTGCTCTCCGCGTCCGAGGTCGGCATCGACGACAACTTCTTCGATCTGGGCGGCAGTTCGCTGACCGCGCTTGAGCTGACCGCGCGCATCGGCACCGCCCTGGGGGTCGAACCACCGCTCAAGACGGTCTTCGAGCAGCCCACCCCGGCAGCGCTGGGCCGGCTCATCGAGGCCCGCAAGGCGGAGCCTCGCCCCCAGGAGCCGGGCAGCGTGCGGGATGCGGGGTCCACCGCGTCGCCGACCGGGTCCGCGGACAAGAGTCGTGCGGCCGCCACGGAGGACAAGCGCCAGGGCCTGCCCGGTGCCATCCCGGGCAAGCGCCCGAGCCTGCCCGGCCCCGAAGCGCGCACGGGCCTGCTGCGCGAACTGTTCGCCGAGGTCCTGGAAAGCGACACGGTGTCCGAGGACGACAACTTCTTCGCCCTGGGCGGCCATTCGCTGCTCGCCACCCGTCTGCTCAACCGCGTC
Organism: Streptomyces sp. NPDC007905; assembly: GCF_042959345.1. Lineage (NCBI taxonomy): Bacteria > Bacillati > Actinomycetota > Actinomycetes > Kitasatosporales > Streptomycetaceae > Streptomyces > Streptomyces sp. NPDC007905. Next base: position 71,202 of record NZ_JBIBKS010000030.1, read on the forward strand.
AAGGACGACTTCGGGGTCGAGGTCCCGCTGAAGGCCCTGTTCGACCACCCCACACCGGCGGGGTTGGCGGGGGTCCTCGACGCCGGTCGCGCAGCCCGCCCCGTGCTGCGGACCCGACCCGCGCTGCGGCCACGTCCGCGCGAGACCACCTGATTCACGGCGGGCGTACGCAAACCGAAGCGTCGGCGCTCTTGGCACAGGCCGGGAGCGCCGACGCTTTTCTTCGGGAGCTTCGGGCGCCTCGCTTGCCGATGGCGACGGGTCGTTCAGCCGTCCTTGTCGACGACGCCCATGGCCGACAGGCGAACGTCCGGATCGTCGAGGACCGCCCTGAGGACGACCTCGTAGTCGTCGACGGCACGCGCGATCGTGGCCCGCTCATAGAGGGCGACGGGGAACTCCACGGTTCCGGTGATGCCGGCGGGCGCACCGCCGTCGTCGAGCCGCTCGGTCAGCGTCACGTCCATATCGAGCTTGGCGGTGACACCGCGCATGGGCACCGGCTCGACCGCAAGGCCGTCCGCGGCGAACGCGAGCGGTGCGTGGTGCTCGAGGGCGAAACCCACCTGGAACAGCGGGTTACGGGAGACGATACGCGGCGGATTCAGCTCTTGGACGACATGGTCGAACGGGACGTCCTGATGCCCGAACGCGGCGAGGTCCGCGTCGCGTACGTGCCGGAGGAACTCGCGGAAGGGGACGTCCCGCGACAGGTCGGTGCGCAGAACGACGGTGTTCGTGAGGAACCCGACCAGATCGTCGAGAGCCTCGTCCACCCGCCCCGCGACCGGGGTGCCGATGGGAATGTCGCTTCCCGCGCCGAGGCGGGCGAGCAGCGCTGCGAACCCCGCGTGCAACACCATGAACAGGGTCGTCCCCGTCTCCCGCGCCAGGTCCGCGAGGCCCCGATGCAGGTCCGGCGGCACCGAGACCGCGACGGTGTCGCTCGACGAGTCGTACGCGCCCGGTCTCGGGCGGTCCGGCGGGAGCGTCGCCTCGTGCGGCAGCCCCGCCAGCGTGTCCCGCCAGTGCCGCAGTTGCCGAGCCGCCACGGAGTCCTCGTCGGCCGCGTCGCCCAGCGTGGCGAGTTGCCAGAGGGTGTAATCCGCGTACTGCAGCGGCTCGCTGACCGGCCAGTCGGGGGCGCGACCGGCGCGTCGGGCGGCATAGGCGGCCCCGAGGTCCCGCAGGAACGGCTCATGGGACCCGCCGTCGAACACGATGTGGTGCATCACGAGGAGCAGCACATGGTCGCCCGCCCCGATCTCGATGAGGTGCGCTCGGATCAGGGGGCCGTCGGCCAGATCGAAGACATGGGCGTAACAGGCCGTCAGGAGTTCGGGCAGGGCCGTCTCGGAGCTCTCGGCGTGCCGCAACTCGACATGTGCCTCGCCCGGCACCAGCAGGTACTGGAAGGGTTCGCCTTCGTCGGCAGGGAAGACCGTGCGCAACGCCTCGTGCCGGGTGACGACGTCGTCGATCGCGTGGCCGAGCGCGGTCGCGTCCAGGTCGCCCCGCAACCGCAGGGTGATGGGGACGTTGTAGGAGGCGCTCGGTCCCTGGATCTGGTCGAGCATCCACAGCCGCAGCTGGGCCGGCGAGAGCGGAACGTGCTCGGGGCGCGGTGTGACCCGTCGTGGGGCGACCCGGGCGCCCCGGGTCGACTGCCGGATCAGGGCGCTGAGCCGGGCCGGTGTGGGGGCCCGGAAAACGGAGCCGAGTTCGAGATCGATGCCGAACAGCGCGCGGATCCGACCGACCACCCGCACCGCCAGGAGCGACTGACCGCCGATGTCGAAGAAATTGTCGTGTACGTCGACGGACGCGACGTCCAGTACGTCGGCGAAGATGCCACAGACGACCTCCTCGGCGGCCGTGCGCGGCTTGCGGAGCCCACCGTGCGAGGCGGTCGCGTCGGCGACGGCGTCGTACCCGGCGCGCGGCGGGAACTCGATCAGGCCGTCGGTCCTGCGCCGCGCCCTGTGCCCGGTGGGACGGTGCGAGCCGTCGACGAGGGTGTGCAGTTCACCGAGGACACCGAGCGGGGCGAGCCTGCCGGTGGCGTCGAGGACGCGGACGGCGCGGTCGTGCGCGCCGCCCGGGGCGTAGCGCAGGCGCAGGCGCGGGTGGTCCTCCAGGAGCGTCGACAAGATGTCGGGCGAGGGGAGTTCACCGGCGACCGTGACAAGGCGCAGGCCGTCGAAGAGCGAGGGGTGCTTGGCGAGCATCGTGGCGAGCGCCGGCGTGGGCAGTCCCAACGCGCCGGCGTTGTGCTCCCTGACGAGGTCCGCGGCGCGTGTGGGGTCGACACCGGCGCCCGCGACTACGGCGATGCCGTCGTGTGACCGTGTGATCCACCAGGGGCGGTCCGCCTCTTCGCCGGTCCCGGACGGGTCCAGGAGCAGGATGTCACTGTCGCCGATGCCGTCGTCGTGCGGCCGCTCGGTGGCCGACTCTCCGGTCAGGAACGGGCGTTCCCAGTCGAGCAGGAGATCGGGGCCGGACAGGCACGTGTCCGGGTCGTCCGCGAGGGCCCGAAGGAGAAGGGTGAGCCGCTGCGAGATCGCGGCGGCCGATCGCTCGTCCCACAAGTCGGCGGCGTAGACCAGATGCCCCCGGATGCCGGCCGGTTCGCCGTCCGCGTCCCAGGTCTCGGACAGGTCGAAGTACAGATCGAACTTGGCGGAGTGCAGTTCGACGGCCTCCGACTTCTGCATCGTCACCGAGAGGCCGGGAAACTCAGGCTCGGCGGGCTCGTGACTCTGGATGGCGAGAATGGTCTGGAACAGCGGGTGACGACCGGGCAGACGCGGGGGCGCCACGGCGTGTACGACGTCCTCGAACGGGGCGTCCTGGTGGTCGAACGCGTCCAGGTCGAAGTCCCTGACCCGTGCGATGAGTTCACGGAACGGCGGATCGCCCGACACGTCCGTGCGCAGCGCGAGGGTGTTGACGAAGAACCCGACCAGGTCGTTGAGGGACTCGTCCGCACGCCCCGCGGTGACCGTGCCGACGGCGATGTCGTCCCCCGCTCCCAAGCGGTGCAACAGCGCGGCCAGGGCCGCGTGGACCACCATGAACAGGGTGCCGCCGCACTCCTGACCGAGCGCGCGCAGCCTGTGGTGAAGGCCCGCGTCCGTGGCGAAGGGAACGGCGCCGCCCCGGTCTCCGGGTACCGACGGCCGCTCCCGGTCCACGGGCAGCGGCAGTTCGGCCGGCAGACCCGCGAGCGCTGACCGCCAGAAGTCCAGTTGCGCGGACACCAGCGACGACGGGTCGTCGGCGGAGCCGAGCACATCGCGCTGCCACACGGCGAAGTCGGCGAACTGCACCGGCAGCGGCTCCCACGAGGGCCGGGCGCCGGTGCTGCGGGCCGCGTACGCCTGTGCCAGATCGCGCATCAGCGGACGTACCGACCACCCGTCGACCACGATGTGGTGGAACACCAACTGCAGGACGAACCGCCCTTCGGCCACGGTGAAGAGCACCGCCCTGACCGGTGCCTCCCGCGTCAGGTCGAAGACATGCCGGGCGTACTCGTCGAGGACGGCGACATCGCCGCCGGGCAGGTCCACGACCTCGAGCCGGCCCGCTTCGACGTCGGCGGGCCCGATCAGCTGCCGTGGTGCGCCGTCCACCTCGGGGAAGCTCGTGCGCAGCGCCTCGTGCCGCGCGAGCACATCCGAGACCGCCGCGTCCAGTGCCTCGACGTCCAAAGGCCCCTCGATCGCTGCCTGGACCACGACGTTGTAGGTCCACTTGGTTCGCTCGAAGCGGTTCAGGAGCCACAGCCGGTGCTGGCCGAATGAAACTGGAATCACGGCTCTCCCTCAGGCGTCTCCCGGCGACGTTACAGGCAGCACGCGCCCGGCACGGGCACTCCGTGCGGCACTACCGAGGCACTCGCGCAGGTCGTGAACGGGGTATGTGGGCAGCGGGCACGGGGCGCGAGCGCGGTGACGCACGAGCCGCCGCAACGGCCGACGCATGAGGTGACGTACGAGGAGAAGCGGAGCGAACTGCCGCCCGGCCGCCGCCGACGCTGCCGATCCCCAAGCGCCCGGTCTCCTACGGTCGTGACGCATCGTATGCGGCCGTCGCAGCTCGACACATGCAAGGTGGGGATCCAGTGGGCTTTCTGTTCGATGACGCGGACGGTGAGTTCCTCGTCCTGGAGGGGGCGGACATGCGCACCGCGTCGCTGATCGCCGCCATGGAGCGGGACGCGAGTGGTGCCGCACCGGTGGCCGACGTGCCGGCTCCGGCCGGGAGGTAGTCCGTCGTGACTGGCACGTACACGGTCCTCGCCCTGGAGTTCCGAGGCGTCGGCGACAGGGCCGACTTCGGCTTCCTGGCCCGTGAGGTCGACGGGGTCGAACTCACCCGTGTCGACCCGCTCGTCCACCATGTCGAGCGGTCGCTCGAACTCGCCGCGCAGGCCTCGCTGCTGGCCGCGGCTCTGCCGAACGCGCCCGCACTGATCCTGGCGTACTGCGGCACGGCCGCTCTCGCGCTGCATGTCGCCGAGCTGACCGGCGCGCCCTCGCTGCTCGTGGACCCGTATCCCGTCACGGCCGACGACATGCGCCGCGACTTCGTCGGTCTGTGCGAGTCGACGGGCATCGATCCGACCGGCCTCGTGGACCCCGCGGCCGACCCCGATCCGGCGCGCTGGGCCAAGGAGCTGGACCGGGCCCGCGACGCCATGGCCGCGCCGCACGGCGGCGACGACGTGGCCTATGAGCTGGTCGACGACATGCTCGACCGCTATCGCGCCTGGCTGCGTTTTCTGCAGGCGAGCAGGTCCGCCGCGCCCGCCGCGCCCGGTGGTGCGGTCACCGCGGTCACGGCCCGGCCCGATCCGCGGCTCGGCCTGCTCCTCGTCGACAGCGGCGTCGCACAGGTGCACCGGGTGGAGGGCGGAACCGGAATTCTCGACTCGCCGGAGGTCCGTGGCCTGCTGGCGGCCGCCGTCGAACGGCACCGCCCCGCGAGCGACGCCCCAGGCGAGCCGGCAGCCGTCGATTCCCGTGAAGGAAGTTGAGTTCATGCAGCGTGTACCGGCCACCCTCGAACAGGCCGTCCCCGATGAGCCGGGCGCGCACGCGGGCACCTTGCACGCCCTGATCGAGGCGACCGCCGAACGTGTCCCGGACGCGGTCGCCGTCGTGGCCGCAGGGGAGTCGGTTTCGTATGCCCAACTCGTCGCAAGGGCACGCAGGTTGGGGCGCGAGCTGGTGCGTGCCGGCGCCGAGCCGGATGGGTTCGTCGGAGTCGCCGTCGACCGCTCGGTCGACAGCGTCGTCGCTCTCCTGGGCACACTGTTCGCCGGGGCCGCGTACATCCCCATCGCCGTGGACCTGCCCGAGGACCGCGTCCGGCTCATCGCGTCCGATGCCTCTCTGCGGCTCGTCACCGGTGTCGACGCGGCGATCGCCCGGGCCGTCGGCGCGCGTTTCGTGCCTGTCGATGCCCCGGCGGGGCTCGACACCGCCGGGTCCGTGCCGCCCGAGGTCCACCCTGACCATGTGGCTTACGCGATCTTCACCTCGGGCTCGACCGGGCGCCCCAAGGGTGTGGTTATCTCCCATCGCTCCGTGGTGGGTTCGACCCTGGCCCGCTTCGGGGTCTACCCCGAGCCGGTGGCGTACGCGGTGCTCGCACCGCTGACCATCGACGCCGCCGCCGCGGGGCTCTACTTCACCCTCGTGGCGGGCGGCCGGGTGGTGATACCGGACGAGGAGTCGATCCGCGATCCGCAACTCCTCGCCGACCTCCTCGTCGGCGAGCGGGTCAGCCACCTGGACGGGCTCCCCTCGCAGTACGCCGCGTTGCTGAGCTTCCACCCGGAAGCCGCGGCGGGCCTGCGCTGTGTGATCGTCGGCGGCGAGGCCCTGCCGTTTCCGCTGGCGCGCCAGCATGTGACCGACCTGCCGGGCGTGGAGCTGCACAACGAGTACGGCCCGACCGAAAGCACGGTGTGGGCCACCACGCACCGGTGCACGGACGCCGACACCGGCCCGCACGTCCCGATCGGCAGGGCGGTTGCGGGGTTGCGCGCCGAGGTCCTCGACGACGAGCTGCGGCCCGCCGCGCCCGGTGAGGTCGGCGAGATCTGGCTGTCGGGACCTGGGCTCGCGCGGGGCTATCTTGCCCGGGCGGCCCTGACAGCTGAGCGCTTCACCGCCCGTGTCGACCCGAGCCGAGAAGGTGAACGCATGTACCGCACCGGCGACTTGGGGCATGTCGACGAGGCGGGGGAGATCGTGTACCACGGCCGCTCCGATCACCTGGTCAAGGTGCGGGGCCACCGGGTCGAACTCGGCGAGATCGAGGCCCGACTCCTGGAGCACCCGGGCGTACTCGATGTCGTCGTGGTCCCGCACACCGGCGTCACCGGCGTCCGACTGGTCGCCGTGACCGTGCTCGCCGCCGACGCGACCGTGGGCGCACGGGAACTCACGGCCTTCGCGGCGCGCCGACTGCCCTCCTACATGCTGCCTGTCCTGTGGCGCAGGACCGACGCGCTGCCGCTGGCGGCGGGCGGCAAGGTCGACCGGCTGCGACTGCGGGCCGAGGCGACCACCGTGGGCTCGGCGCTGCCCGCCTGACCCACCACCCGACCAGACCCGCGTGGGGCGCACCGGCCCCGCCGGGACACAGCTGCGAGAAGCGGAGGTCCGGCACCATGATCGACCGTGCCGATGAAGTGAACCAGGCCCGGCAGGACGGCGCGCGGACGAGCGACGCGGACGATGTGTCCGACCTTGTGCTGTCCCTCGCGGGCGAACTCCTCGAGCGCGCCGATGTCGCCCTGGACGAGGATTTCTTCTCCGCCGGGGGCGACAGCGTCCTCGCGATGCATCTCGTCGGCCACCTGGCCCGGCAGACCGGCGTCAGGGTGCGGGTGTCGCTCCTCTTCAACCACCCGGTGCTGCGGGACTTCGTCGAGCAGGTCGAGCAGCTGCGCGCCGACAGCGACGCGTCCGCGGCCGCCGGTGCCGCGCCGGCCGGGTCGCTGGCCGCCGCCCTGAACGCCCGGAGCGCCGCCGGTGCGTCGTGAACTCGAAGCGGGACAGGCGGCACTGGTCGCCGAGGTCGACGAGGTGCTCGACGCCATCGGCCCGGACGCGGACGTCCACGAAGCGTTCGCGGCCCTTGGCGAGGCACGCCTGCTCGCCGTGCACTACCCCGCCGCGTACGGCGGCCGTGATCTGTCGTTCGCCCACCACGCGGCGGTGTCGGAACGCATCGGACTGCGCGGCCTGCCGGACGTGGCCCACCTGATCACGGTCCAGGGCGTCGGCTGCCCCATCCTCGTGTTCGGCACCGACGCACAGCGCGGGCGCTGGCTTCCCGAGATCGCCTCCGGGCGTCTGCTCGCCAGCCTGCTGCTCTCCGAGCGCGACGCCGGCAGCGATCTGACCCGCATCACCACCAGTAGCCGGCCCGACGGCGACGGCTGGCTGATCAACGGCCGCAAGACCTGGAGCCTGCTCACACCGTGGTCGCGGATCGCGCTGTGCTCGGTGCGGACCCGCAGGGAAAGCAGCCGCTACGACGGAATCTCGCTGTTCCTGGTCGACCTGGCCGACCCGGGCATCGACATCGCGCCGACCCCGCGCGCCGTCGGTGAGCCCTACTACACGGTGACCCTGAACGACGTACGCGTCACACGTGACGCCCTCGTCGGCGAGCTGCACAAGGGGTGGGCGCTGCTGCCCACCGTGATCGGCTTCGAACGCGGCGGTTTCGACTACCTCACCCGCGCCCAGTTCTGGCTGACCGCAGCGGGCGCGGAGCTCGCCGCCCTGTCGGCCGGTGAACAGGAGGCACAGGCGGCCGATTTCGCACGATGCGAGTTCCTGGTCGAGGGCGCCCGCGCCCTCGCCTACCACGCGGCCGGCACCGCCGACGGCCTGGTGACCGACGAGATCGTGACCGCCTACGCCAAGCTCTCCAGCGGCCTGGCCGCGCAGGCCCTCACGCGCTGGGCCACCGAGGAGTTGCTCTCCCGCCCGGCTGCCGGCGAGGACGGCCGGCATCGTGCCGTGCTGCGCGCGGCGGCGGCCGAGGCCCCGGAGCTGACGGTCTCCGGCGGCGCGCAGGAACTCCAACTCGACCTCATCGCGGGCGAACTCATGATCGGCAGGTCCATCCGGTGAATCTCGAACTGGATCCCGCACAGCACCAGTTGATCGAGGCCATCGCCAAGAGCGACGCGGCGGAGCCCCCGCAGGCCTCGGGCTGGGACGTGTTCGACGCCATCGGCCTGTCCGCGCTGCTGGCGCCGGAACCCGGCGCCAGGCCGCTGCTCGGCACCCTCGAATGGTGCCTCGTCCTGGAGGAGCTGGGGGCCGGCCTCCGCTCCCACATGCTGGTGCGGTCGGTGCACGCCTTTCTCGACGTGTACGTGGCACAGGCGCGAGACGGCGCCGCCGCCGAGGCGTTCCGGACCTGGGCCGGTGCGCAGGGCGCGGCGCCGCGTGCCGATGAGCCGCTGCTGCTACAGCAGGCCGACGGCGTGTGGCGGTTCGTCGATCCGCGCCCGCCGGCGCTCACCGCGCTGCCGGACGAGATCACCCTGGACGCCTCCACCGCGCAGGCCGTCCACGACCGTGGGCTGCTGCTGGTCGCCGCGTACGCGTGCGGAGTGGCTCGACGCTGCCTCGCGTCGGCACAGAAGCGTGCCGGTGGCCGGGTGGTCGCGGGCCGGCGCCTGCTCGAACACCAGGGCACCGCACATCGCATCGCGCGGGGCGCCGTCGATCTGACGCTCGCTCGCGCCGGGTTGTGGCGCGCGGCGCAGGCCGAGGACGAGGGGGAGCGCGCCGGACATCGGGCTCCGGCGGCCGCAGCGGCCTCTGTGTCGGCCGCACTGGACTGCGCCCATACGGTCGTCCAGGTCTTCGGCGCGGCCGGCACGAGCGCCCCGCAGGTCGTCGCGATGTTCCGCACGGCCTGCGCACTGCCGGCGGTGAGCGGCTCACCGCGCGCCTTGTGGGCTGAGGCCGGTGCGCGCAGGGTGAACAACCTCGCCTGACAACGGCGACGGCCGGTGCGACGAGAGTTTCTCGTCGCACCGGCCGTCGCCGTGCCGGACACCCCCCTAGTACTCCAGCCGGACTTCTGTATTTCTCCTGGTCAACGGCTTGGAGGTGGGGAGTGTAGCGAGGGTTTGGCATGGGTGGGGCGGTCTTGGGCCGGCTGTCCCACCAACGTGTGCCCGCGCCGCATGCAGTGACGGAGTGACGAGCAGTTCCTTGTCGTGATGCACGACGTACCGACGAACGCCTGGGACCTGGAACTCGAAGAACTCTTCCTACGAACCGGAGCCCGCTTTTGCCGTGTGGAGGCCCGGCGGCGGATGCGGGACTACGTTCGCGGACTGCTCGGCCCCGTGGGACGAAAGAACAGCTGGCAACTCGCCGAGTACGCCGGTCATGCCACCCCACAGGGCCTGCAGCACCTGCTCTCCCACAGCCGGTGGGATACCCACGGCCTGCGCGACGACCTGCAGGCCTACGTGACCGAACAACTCGGCATGCCGGACGGTGTGTTGATCCTCGATGACACCGGCTTCGTGAAGAAGGGCACCACCTCCGCAGGGGTGCAGCGTCAGTACTCTGGAACGGCCGGGGCCTGTATTTCAATTACTGCTCGGTGTGCGGGTGTTGGCGGGACAATGAGATGTGACTGCGCGTACGGCCGCTCGGGCTTCGGTTGTGGCTTTGAGGGCGAAGTTCGATCAGTTCCTTCCTCATCTGGATGAGCGTCGCCTCTACCTGGCCAGCGAGGCCGCCACGATTGGCCACGGCGGGATCACGCTGGTGGCGGCCGCTTCTGGCGCCAGTGCAGCCACCATCGCACGCGGGATAGCCGAGCTGTCGGGGTGCCCCTTGCCAGCCGGGCGGATCCGGGCTCCAGGAGCCGGCCGTAAGGCGGTGACGGTCACGGACCCCGGTCTGCTGCCCGCGCTTGAAGCTCTGATCGAGCCGCACACCCGGGGCGATCCGGTCTCACCCCTGCGCTGGACCACCCTTTCGCTTCGGTCCCTGGCCTCTGCGCTGACCGGTCAGGGCCACCCCGTCAGCGCGGCCACCGTTGGATGCCTGCTGCACTCCCTGGGATACAGCCTGCAAGGCACAGCCAAGACCACGGACTGAGCTGCTCTGAGTTTGGTGGAGTCCCTGATGCCAGGGTTACGATCCTGGCGAAGGAGATTCACCAGCACCATGCCAGCACCCCGTAAATACCC